>JBIOUP010000016.1:0-8289 GCA_044867305.1 Dermatophilaceae bacterium | reverse complement strand
GTCGGCAAAGCAGGAGACGGCAAAGACCGAGAAGAAGGCCGACGCCATGGACCGCATCGTCAGCCAGCTCATGACGGGCATCAAGATCAAATGACGTCCATGGAAGCGAAAGCAGCGCGGCTCGAGGAGGCGCCGCTGCGCGAGCGGATCGGCGCTTTCCTGCGGGCCCATCACACGGCCTCGGTGGCCACCGTCGGCCCACCGGGCAGCCCGGAGGCCGGCATGCCGCACGCCGCCTCGGTCTTCTACGCGACGGACGAACGGATGCGCCTGGTCTTCCTCAGCAAGCCCACCAGTCGGCACGGACGCGACATCGTCGCAGGCGGACAGGTCGCCCTGACCGTCGCCGACGAGCACGACGACTGGCGCGACATCCGGGGCGTGCAGATGTGGGGCACGGCGACGGTCCTTGGCGGCACCGCGAGAGCCGGGGCCATGGGCACCTACCTAGCCCGGTTCCCCTTCGTCCGGGCAGTGCTCACCGACCCCCGGATCGCCGTGCGCCTGACCCAGATCGAGGTCTTCCGAGTGACGTTGACGCGCGCCGCGATGACCGACAACCGTCGCGGGCTGTTCGGCCAAGAGGTTCTGGAGGACCTCTCGGCGGGTGGGCAGAGCCGATGAGTACCAGGCTCGAGGCTGACGCAGTCCACCTGCTGAGGGGGGCGGTAGCATCCGGCCAACGTGCCGCCGCCGGGTTCGTGTCAGTGCCCTGGGTGCGCGACCAGCTGCGCGAGCTGCTCGGTCGTGACCCCTTCCCGGGAACCCTCAACGTCCAGGTGCAAGAGCCGCAAAGCCTCGACGCTTGGCGGCGGCTCGCGTCAAGCGGCACGGGGGTGGCGCTACCGGCGGGTGAGCCGGGGTACTGCGACTCGAGCTACTTCCCGGTGCTGCTCAACGACACGATGCCCTGCGGGATAGTCCGGCCGCAGGTATCGGCCTATCCCCTGGACGTCCTGGAGCTGGTCGCCGCGGAGAACCTGAGAGCGCGCCTGGGGCTGCGCGACGGCGACGAGGTCAGCATCGAGTGGGCACCGGCATACCGCAGCCTGCTCACCCACTGTGTCCCAGCGCACACGGAAAGACGAGAACGACGGGTGTCGCTGGAGCTGCCACCCTGCGATCATGCCGAGGAGGGGCGCCGGCATTCTGACGCACCGCGCGGACCCGGTGCCCCACCACCACCCCCCAACGACGGAGGACGACGTGGACCTTCGTGACTTCATCGCGCAGTGTGAGCGCCAAGGAGACCTGAAGCGGGTGACCGCCGAGGTCGACTGGAACCTCGAGATGAGCCACATCGCCAAGCTCATGGAGGAGCGCGACGGGCCGGCGGTCCTCTTCGAGAACGTCAAGGACCATCCGGACTCTGGCCGGGTCCTCTTCGGGGCCTACAGCACGACCCGGCGGCTGGCCACGGTGTTGGGTCGCCCAACGGATCTGAGCATGGTCGACCTGTCCTACGAGTGGATGAAGCTCTCGGTTGGCGAGGTGATCCGGGCCAAGGAGGTGTCCACCGGGCCCGTCTTCGAGAACACCATCGACGAGGACGCCGTCGACATCCTGCGGCAGGTCCCCTCGCCGAAGTTCTACGAACGCGACGGTGGCCGCTACATCGGCACGGCCTGCTTCATGGTGGTGAAGGACCCGGAGACCGGCGAGATCAACCTGGGCACCTACCGCAGCCAGGTGCTCGACGGCAAGACCGTGGGCGCGCAGATCCTCAAGGGCAAGCGGGGCGACCGCATCCTGCAGAAGTACCGCAAGCGGGGCGAGAAGATGCCCATCTGCCTCATCGTTGGGTGCGACCCGCTCGTCATGCTCGCCGGCAGCGCCATGGTGGAGAATGCCAACGAGTACGACGTGGTCGGCACCCTGCGGGGCGAACCCGTGCAGGTGGTCAGTGCCCCGTTGACCGGCCTGCCCGTGCCGGCCGACGCCGAGTGGGTTCTGGAGGGGTACATCGACGGCGACAACCCGCGCCTGGAAGGCCCGTTCGGGGAGTACACCGGCTACTACACCGAGGAGCTGTTCCACCCGGTGCCCAAGCCGGCGATCGAGGTCAAACGCATCCATCACCGCAACGACCCGGTCTTCCTCGCGGCCTCGGTCGGCCGGCCGGTCAACGACAACCACATGATGCTCGCCTTCGTCCGCAACGCGACGCTGTGGACCGAGCTGACCAAGATGGGCATTCCCGGGGTGAAGTCGGTCTACATGCCCCCGGAGGCGTGTGGGCGGTTCTGGGCGATCGTCTCGGTGAAACAGCTCTACCCGGGCCATGCCGACCAGGTGGCAGCCGCGGTCATCGCCAGCAACACCTGCACCTACGGACTCAAGGGCCTGATCATCGTCGACGACGACATCAAAGCCGACGACCTGCCGCGCGTGTGGTGGGCGCTGGCGACCCGGTACGACGCCGGGCGAGGCACCCAGATCATCAACCGGGGACGCTCGACACCGCTGGACCCGGCGTTGGGCCCGGACAGCAAGTTCATCACCTCGCGCATCGTCATGGACGCGACGATCCCCTTCGAGTGGAAGGAGAAGCCGGTCCAGGTGCAGATGTCCGAGGAGGTTCTCGACAGCATCAGGACGCGGTGGTCGGAGCTGGGGCTAGACACCCCCTCGGGTGCCGCGTAGCGCCGAGGTAGCCACACCGACGGGAAGAGAGCGGCCATGAGTGAGGTCACCGGAATGACGCTGGCCTACGGCAAGGACCTGGCGGACGCGAGCACGCGGGCCGCCAACACCAAGCTGGTGTGCCTGGACGTGCACGGCGTGCTGACCACCGGAGCGATCCTCTACAACGACGAGGGGGTGAAGTTCCAGACCTTCTGCCACGACGACGGCTTCGGTGCGAACTGTCTGATGATGCTCGGCGTCGAGGTAGCGCTCATGACACGCAAGTCCAAGATCGTCGACGTGCGAGCCGCCGAGATCGGCATCAAGCACGTCTTCCAGGCCAAGGACAAGACCGCACGGCTGGCCGAGGTCGCCGAGGAGATGGACATCAGCCTGGACAACATCGCGTTCGTCGGCGACGAGATCATCGACCTCGGGGTCATGAAGAGCGTGGGCTTCGCCGTCGCGCCGGCCAACGCCTGCGCCGAGGCCAAGGCGATGGCGCACTACGTCACCGAACGCTCCGGCGGCCAGGGCGTCCTGCGCGAGCTGGGCGAGTTCATCCTGCGCGCCCAGGGCAAGTGGGACGGCCTGGTCGAGAAGGTCTCATCCAAGGGTTGGGGGTAAGGCGATGACGGACACGATGATCACCGCGGCCGCGGCCGGACGGGTCGGCGCCGGTGGCTGGGTCTACTACCCGGACAACCGGGCGTTCATCGAGGCGCTGCGGGCCAGCGGCGACCTGGTCCAGGTGGACCAGCAGGTCGACTGGGACCTCGAGATGGGGGCCATCGTCCGGCGGGTGTGCGAGCAGCGAGGCCCGTCCCCGTACTTCAGGAACATCAAGGACTACGAAGGGTTCGAGGCTCTCGGGGCACCGCTGGCCACCTACCGCAAGCTCGCGGTCGCTTTGGGTATGCCGGCCGACAGCCGGATCCCCGACATCGCCGCGGTCTACCTGGAGCGTACGGAGGGCGCCGGGATCCCGCCGCGGGTGCTCGACCGCAGCGCGGCCCCCTGCAAGGAGGTGGTGCGCCTCGGCGCGGAAGCCAACCTGTTCGACCTGCCGGCGCCCATGGTCCACGACGGGGACGGGGGGCGGTACCTGTGCACGTGGCACATGATCGTCGCCGCCGACCCCGACACCGGCGAGGTCAACTGGGGGATGTACCGGCAGATGGTCTTCGACGAGAAGACCATGGTCGGGCCGGTGCTGCCGTTCAGCGACATGGGCAAGATGTTCCACGGCAAGAGCGTGCCGCGAAAGCAGCCGCTGCCCTTCGCCACCGTCATCGGCATGGACCCGCTCGCCGGCATCGCGGCCTGCGCGCCGTCGCCGATCCCCGAGGACGCCCTCTGCGGCATGCTCATGGGCGAGCCGGTCGAGCTGGTCAAGTGCGAGACCAACGACCTGCTCGTGCCGGCCCAGGCGGAGATCGTCATCGAGGGCGAGATCCTGCCCGGCATCAACATGTACGAGGCGCCGTTCGGCGAGTACACCGGTTACCGGACGTCGCCCCGCGAGGAGCGCAGCGTCTACCGCGTCAAGGCGATCACCCATCGGGAGCGGCCGATTCTGGCGGTCTCCAACATGGGTGTGCCCACCGACGAAGGTCAGCTGCTGCGCTCGTTCTCCCTGGCACTGGAGATGGAGAAGCTGCTGCACAGCCAGGGCATCCCCATCACCGGGGTGTACATGCTGCCCGAGTCCACCCACCACCTCGTCGTGATCGGGGTGAAACCGGCATACAGCGGGATCGCCCAGCAGTGTGCCCAGCTGGTGTTCGGCAGCAAGCTCGGCCCGTGGTTCCACCAGGTGATCGTGGTCGACGACAAGACCGACATCTACAGCATCCCCGAGGTGATCCACGCGTTCTCGACTCGCTGCGACCCCTCGCGGGACATCCACATCTACGCCAACTCCGTTGGCACACCGCTGAACCCGTATGCCTCGCCCGCTGACCGGCGGGTGGGGCGCGGCTCCAAGGTCTGCTTCGACTGCCTGTGGCCGCCGGAGTGGACCCGTGGTGAGACTCCGATCCTCGTCTCGTTCAACTCGGTCTACCCCAAGGAGATCATCGACAAGGTGACCGAGAACTGGCGCAGCTACGGGTTCACGGACTAGGGGTGAGCATGGTCGAGTACGACACCTTCTTCGATACCGAGCTCGACGCGGTCGCGCAGGACAGCGAGACCGAGATGGTGCTGCGCGACCTGACTACGGGTCGCGCCAAGTACCGCTGCCAGTACGTGCGAGCGGCCGTCTCGAGTGATCCCGACCGTTATCCGGACCGGCTATGGCCCCGGCTCGGCCGGGGGCAGTGGGTAGGGCAGCCCTGGTCGGTCAAGATCGTGGCGCCGGTGGAGAAGATCCCGGCGAACTGGCGGTAGGCGTGGCCTTCCGCGACCTCAGAGCAGCCCTGGAGTGGCTCGAGCGAGCCGGTCGGCTGGTCGCCGTCGAGGAGGAGCTGTCCCCACGCCACGAGATCGGTGCCTTCCTGGCGCTCGCCAGCAAGCGCGAGCGGCGGGCCTACCGCTTCACCAAGGTCGCGGGGTATGCCGTGCCGGTCGTAGCGAACCTCGTGCATGACCGGGCCGTCCTTGCCGCCGCCATGGACGTGGACGAGGGGGAGCTCATCAGCGCGTTCGGCGAGCGGCTGGCGCAGCCGCTGCCGCCACGCCTGGTCGAGGACGGGCCGGTGCTCGAACGGACCGTGCCGCAGATCCACCTCCCGACGCTGCTGCCCGCGCTGACCCACTACGAGCGCGACTCCGGCCCGTTCCTCACCTGCGGGATGGTGTCCATCCGCAGTCCCGACTCGGCTCTGGTCGAGCGGAGCCTGTGCCGCATGCAGCTGCGCGGCCGGAACGCGCTGGGGCTGGCGTTCCTGACCGCTCCGTTCTACGACCTGCTGCCCAGGTTCACCGAGCTTGCGGACGCCGGGACGCCGCCGCGGGTGGCAGTGACACTGGGCTTCGAACCGGTCACCTTGCTCAGCGCGACCCTGGGCCCGCGGGCCGGGGTGGACAAGCTGGCCATGGCCGGCGGAGTGCGGGGCGAGCCGGTCGACGTCCTCGTGGCACCCCAGAGCGGGGTCGAGGTGCCCGCACGGGCGGAGTACCTCATCGAGGGCGTTCTCGAGGTCCCCGGTGAGCACGACGGCCCGATGGGCGAGTCCAGTGGCTACTACCAGAGCAACCCGGTGTCGCCCACCCTGCGCGTTGAGCGGGTGAGCCACCGGGCTGACCCGGCATACCAAGCGCTGCTGCCCACTGGTCCGGAGACCGACACCCTGCTCGGGTTGGTGATCGAAGCTGCTCTGGCACCAGGGGTGCGTGCGCAGTTCCCCTGCGTGCGGCGGGTTGCGTTCTCTCCCGGGAGCTTCGGGGCGTCGCTGGTCGTCAGCGTGGCCCAGGCCGAGCCCGCCGAGGTCCGCCGCCTGCTCGAGCACCTACTGCTGGTCAACCGCACCAAGAAGGTCGTCGTCGTGGCCGACGACGTGGACCCTGCTGATTCGGAGGCGGTCGAGTGGTCGATCGTCACCCGCAGCCAGCCGGACCGGGACGTGGTCGTGCGCAGTGGGCTGCCCGGCCACCCCATCGACCCGACCTGCCTGCCGGACCGGATCACGTCCCGACTTGGCATCGACGCCACGGGGTTCGACCACTACCAGTGCGAGGGGCCGGTCACCTTCTCGAGCGAGGCGTGGGCCACGGCCGAGGCCGCATTCGCAGCAACGAAAGGCAGAGCCAGATGATGCGGCTCATCGTGGGGATCTCCGGAGCCTCGGGCACGGTGTACGGGGTCCGGCTGCTCGAGGTGCTCAAGAACTCGCCTGTGGAGACCCACCTGGTCATCACCGGGAACACTCGACGGGTCATCGAGCTGGAGACCGGGTTCAGCGTGACCGGGATCGAGGCCCTCGCCGACGAGGTCCACGACAACAAGGACCTCGGTGCGGCCATCGCGTCCGGCTCCTTCAAGACCAGCGGGATGGTCGTCGCGCCGTGCTCGATGAAGAGCCTCTCGGCCATCGCGAACAGCTACAACGACACGCTGCTCGTCCGTGCGGCCGATGTCGTCCTCAAGGAAGGGCGCAAGCTCGTGTTGGTGGCGCGGGAAACTCCCCTGCACCTGGGTCACCTGCGCCTGATGACCCGGGTCGTCGAGATGGGGGCGGTCATGCTGCCGCCGATGCCGAGCTTCTACCACCGGCCGGAAACCCTGGACGACATCATCGACCAGACCGTCGGCAAGGTGCTCGACCAGTTCGACATCGACCACCACATGTTCCGCCGCTGGGAGGGCACGACGGTGCGCCGCAGGACTCTGGACGAAGAGCGAGCCGTGCGGGTCAGCCCGCCCGAGTAGGGACCGGGCTTCCTACCCCTCTCCCGCGCTGCCCACGCCTTCGCGCCACTACCCACCCTCTGCGGTGAGTGCGTAGTGGCTTTCGGGGGTGGGTAGCGGCTACAGGTCCGCCGGGGCCAAGGAGACGATCCGGTCGTCGCCAGGTCTCGGGCTGCCCCGGAAGGTGTTGCTGGACACCACCCACACCCGAGCGTCGGGACCGATGAGCACGTCGCGCAGGCGGCCGTAGCGGCGCTCCAGCAGCCGCTGCGGCTCGGCTACCGAACCGTCCGCGCGGACCGCCACCCGCCACAGCGACTCCCCCCGCAAGGCAGCGAGGTAGACCGCACCGTCTGGCCCGATCGCAAGACCGCTCGGAGACGCGTCGGAGGGCGGCCACTGGGCCACCGGATCGACGAACCCCGCACGGCCGGCGCGGCCCTCGACTTCGGGCCAGCCGTAGTTCGCGCCGGCCTGGATGAGGTTGAGCTCGTCCCACGTGTCCTGGCCGAACTCGCTGGCCCACATCCGCCCTGCCGAGTCCCAGGCGAACCCCTGGACGTTGCGATGCCCCAGCGTCCACACCGGGGAGCTGGGGTCCGGGTTACCTGGCGCGGGGGAGCCGTCGGTCGTGATCCGCAGGATCTTGCCGCCGAGCGAGCCGGGGTCCTGCGCCGGCTGGCGCCGACCTGCCTCGCCGGTGCCCACATACAGGTAGCCGTCCGGGCCGAAGGCGATCCGTCCGCCGTTGTGGATCGTCCCCTTCGGTATGCCGGTCAGCACGGTCCGTGGCGTGCCAAGAGCATTGGCGCTCAAGGGGATCGCGAAGATACGGTTGTCCCGGGCGGTCGTCGCGTACGCGTAGAGCACCGAGGACTCGGACGCTCGCACGGCCAGGCCCAGCAGACCGCCCTCGCCGCCGGGCGCCACTTCCGGGACCTGACCGAGGTCGGTTCGGCTCCCGTCGGCGCCGAACCGCAGGACGTGCGCCGTGTCCCGTTCGCTGACCAGGAAGCCGCCGCCCGGTAGCACGGCGACGCTCCACGGCACGGAGAGCCCGGTGACGACGTCGCGAGTCGGACCGGCATTGGTCGTGAGGGACGCGGACGTTGTCGGGCTCGGGCCCACGCTTGTCGGTGCCGCCGATGCGCTGTTCGGTGGGGCCGTCGTGGCCGACGGCGACACCGACGCGCTCGTGCACGCGCCGACGGATACGGCGAGGACACCGGCCAGGACGGCGAGCAGGTGGCGGCGAGGCATCTGGCACATGGGACGGTCCCTCAGAAGATGACAAGGAGACAAGGTGATAAAGA
>JBIOUP010000015.1:0-15795 GCA_044867305.1 Dermatophilaceae bacterium | reverse complement strand
AGCACCGCCAAGGCGTCGGCGCCCTTCATCTCCTTGCGCATCTCGTAGTCGCCCGGCTGGATGACCGCTGACCTGGGGTCGGCCTGGAAGGCGTCGACGAACGCTCTGGCGCTCTTGACGACCCCGGCCTTCTCCAAGGTGGCACCCATCGCCCGGCCGCTGTCGCCCTCGTTGACCGTCACGGTGATCGAGCCGGTGCCTGGCCCGGGGTAGTCCCCACTCTCTCCCAGTCCGCTCAGCATCGGCCGTAGCACCGTCAATGCGAGCACGCCCGCCCCGGCAACCAGCCCAAGGGTCACGAGCAGGACCAGCAAGCGACGGACGGCGCGGGCGCCGTGGCGCCCCTTTGGGCCCTCGCCGCTCGGGCCGGGCGCCTCCTCGGCGAGGTCGAACCGGCCGGCCTCCCAGCGCTCGTCGGTCGTCATCGCCCTCGTCCCTTCGTCCGGGGCTTGCGCCCACTGGCGGCGACCAGGGCTCCCGGCTCGCGGCCCGTCGCGCGTTCGGCATCGAGTGCCGACTGCAGGATCAGGACGGCGGCCGCCTGGTCCACCACGGCCCGCTGCCCGCGTCCCGGTACCCCCCCTTCCCGCAACTGCCGGTGCGCCGACACCGTGGTGAGTCGTTCGTCCACCAACCGTACGCGGACTGGCGCCACTAGGGCAGCAAGCTCCCGCGCGTAAACCCTGGTGCGTCGGGCCGCCTCGCTCTCCCTACCCGACATAGACAAGGGCAAACCGACCACAAGGTATGCCGTGCGGTCCGGATGGCAGAGCCGCGCGATCTCGTGCTGGTCGGCTCGAGCCGGCGAGTCGTCCCGCGCGAGGGTCGACACGGGCGAGGCGAGCAGCCCGTCGGGATCGCTCACCGCCACGCCGACCCGGACGGCCCCGACGTCTACGCCGACCCGCACGCCGGCCGGCGTACTCGTGCTCGGCCCCCCCGGCATACCGTGCGTCAGCCTTGGTCCCGCAGGGCGTTCTCGACGGCGCCGAGCGCGTCGCCCATCCGGGCCGGGTCGGTGCCGCCGCCCTGGGCCAGGTCGTCCTTGCCGCCGCCACCGCCGCCGAGCACCTGCGCCGCGAGCTTGACGAGCGGGCCCGCCCGGACCCCGGCGGCGCGCGCGTGCTCGTTCGTCGCGACGATGACGACCGGCTTGCCGCCCGAGGCGGCCGTCATGGCGACGACGACAGGCCGCTCGTCGGCCAGGCGGGAACGCACGTCCAGGACGAGCGTGCGCAGGTCCGCGGCCTCGACCCCCTCCCCCGCATCATGGGTGACCAACCGCACCGGGCCGACGTCGCGGGCCGACTCGACCAGGCGGGGAGCCGCGGAAAGCGCCTGCTGCTGGCGAGCGGCGGCGATCTCTTTCTCGGCCTCGCGCAGTCGGGCGAGGATGCCGCTGACCCGCTCGGGCAGCTCTTCCGGGCGGCCTTTGAGCACGTCGGTGAGCTGGCCGACGATCGCGTGCTCGCGGGCGAGGAAGGTGTACGCGTCCGCCCCCACGAGCGCCTCGACGCGGCGCACCCCCGAGCCGATGGACGCCTCGCCGAGCAGCTTGACCACGCCGAGCTGGCTGGTGCGTTGGGTGTGGGTGCCGCCGCACAACTCGCGAGCCCACTCGCCGACGGAGACGACCCGCACCCGGTCACCGTACTTCTCGCCGAACAATGCCATCGCGCCGATGTCGAGGGCCTGCTGCTGGGTCATGACGTCGGCGTGCACCGGCAGGTCGTCCAGCAGCACCGCGTTGACCCGGGCCTCGATGTCGCGCAGCTGGCTCACCGGAACGGCGGCCTGGGCGGTGAAGTCGAAGCGGAACCGTCCCGGCGCGTTCTCCGAGCCGGCCTGAGTGGCCGTCTCACCGAGCGCTTCGCGAATCGCCTTGTGCACCATGTGGGTTGCCGTGTGCGCTCGGGAGATGGAGCGGCGGCGCGCGATGTCGACCTCGGCGAGAGCCGCCTGGCCTGGAGTGACCTCGCCCAGCAGGACGGTGGCCCGGTGCACGATGATTCCCGGCATCGGGCTTTGCACGTCGCGAACGTCGATGACGGCGCCACCCGACAGCTCGATCCGACCGGCGTCGGCGAGCTGGCCGCCGCCCTCGGCGTAGAACGGGGTCCGGTCCAGGACCAGCTCGACGTCTTCGCCGGCGCCCGCCGAGGCCACGGCCGCACCGTCCAGCACGACGCCGGCGACCCGACCCTCCGAGACCACCTCGTCGTACCCGGTGAACACGACGTCACGGCCCAGCCGGTCGGCGACCTCCCGGTATACACCGGTGTCGGCGTGCCCGCTCTTCTTGGCCGCCGCGTCGGCCTTGGCCCGGTCGCGCTGCTGCTGCATGAGCCGGCGGAAGCCGGTCTCGTCGACGTGCACGCCCTGCTCGGCGGCCATCTCCAAGGTGAGGTCGATGGGGAAGCCGTACGTGTCGTGCAGGGCGAACGCCTCCTCACCCGAGAGCGTGCGGCCCGGCCCGGTGCTCTTGAGCCGGGCGACGGCGTTGTCCAGGATCGTCGTGCCGGAGGCGAGGGTATGCGCGAAGGCCGCCTCCTCGGCATACCCGATGGCGCTGATCCGCTCGAAGTCGGCCCGCAGATACGGGTAGGACCGGCTCATCTGCTCCATCGACACCGGCAGCAGGTGCGGCAGCGCCGGCTCGTCGACGCCGAGCAGGCGCATGGAACGCACCGCCCGACGCAGCATCCGGCGCAGGACGTAGCCGCGGCCTTCATTCCCTGGGGTGACCCCATCGCCCATCAGCAGCAACGCGCTACGCACGTGGTCGGCGACGACCCGCATGCGCACGTCGTCGGGATGACTGTGCGCCGCGTCATGCTGGCTGTGCGCGCCGTACTGCTTGCCGGACAGCTGTGCTGCGACGTCGATGACCGGGCGAACCTCGTCGATCTCGTAGAGGTTGTCCACGCCCTGCAGCACCGCGGCGATGCGTTCCAGGCCCATGCCGGTGTCGATGTTCTTCTTGGGCAGCTCGCCAGCAATGTCGAAGTCGGTCTTGGAGCGCACCGCGGACAGCTCGGACTGCATGAAGACGAGGTTCCAGATCTCCATGAACCGGTCCTCGTCGACAGCCGGCCCGCCCTCCGGGCCGTAGTCCGGGCCGCGGTCGACGTAGATCTCGCTGCACGGTCCGCCGGGACCGGGGACCCCCATGTGCCAGTAGTTGTCGGCTAGGCCGCGGCGCACGACGCGGTCGGTGGTGATCGAGGTGAGCGACACCCACAGGTCGGCGGCCTCGTCGTCGTCCTCGTAGACCGTCACCCAGAGCTTGTCCGGATCCAGCCCGTAGCCGCCCTCGTCCTGACCGGCCGTGAGCAGCTCCCAGGCCAGCTCGATCGCCCCGGCTTTGAAGTAGTCACCGAAGGAGAAGTTGCCGTTCATCTGGAAGAAGGTGCCGTGACGTGACGTCTTGCCGACCTCGTCGATGTCTTGCGTGCGCAGGCACTTCTGCACACTCGTGGCCCGTTCGTACGGCGGGGCCTGCTGGCCGAGGAAGTACGGCTTGAACGGCACCATCCCGGCATTGACGAACAGCAGGTTGGGGTCGTCGTAGAGCAGCGAGGCACTCGGCACCACGACGTGACCCTTGCTCTGAAAGAAGGCCAGCCAGCGGCGTCTGATCTCGGCGGTCTGCATCGGTGAGCTTCCTTCAGTGCGTTGCTGCGGCGGGTATGCCCGGCGCGGGCGGCCTCGCGGCAGGACTGGTCAGGTGCCGGTTGGGGTGCTGCGAGCTCGCCAGCGGGCCGGGTCGTCCAGCAGGGCGCGGGTGGCCTGCGGGTCGAGCTTGGCGCCCGGTGGCGGCACGTCGAGGCCAAGCGCAACCCGCAGCTCGCCTTCGCGCTCGGTCATGCCGTGGCGAATCGCCGCACCGAGCTCAGCCAGGTCCGCCGCACCGGCCCGCAAGGCTGCAGTGACCGAGTCGGCCTGGTAGCGCCGCTGGAGGGCTCGTCCTGCCACCACGAGCAGGCCGCCGACGAGCAGCACTTCCCCGGCCCGCACCAGGCGGCTCATCAGCCTGCACCAACGCGTCGGCGCCGGCGGCTGCCTACGGCCACGCGAACGCCGTAGCTGAACGCGGCCACTTTGACCAACGGCCCGCCGAGGGTAGCCGCGAAGAGCGACGTCAGAGCATTGACGTTGGCCGACATGCTCGCGACGTTCGTCGTCACCGTGTCGAGGCGGGCCAGCTGCTCGTTGGTGGCCGAGACGGTGCTGGTCACCTCGCCGAGCAGCGGGACGCTCTGGTCGGACAGGCCCTTCACGCCGACCCTGGCCTCGTCGAGGATGGCACCGGCCTTCCCGATCACCGAGCCCAGGCGCAGCACCAGGTACGCGAACGCGAGCGCGGCGAGAGCACCTGCGATGTCACCGAGGGTGATCGGGGCCAGCTGCACTCGCTCACCCTAGCCGACCGGCATACTCGGGCCGTTGTCCATCTGCGTCGCCTGTCCACGTGGTGGAGGTATCAAGGTGCGCAAGAGCGCACCCTTACACCTCCACGCTCGGTTTTACCTCCGACCGGCCCACCGGTGGAGGTATCAAGGTGCGCAAGAGCGCTCGCTTTCACCTCCATGCTCGGTTTTACCTCCGACCAGCCCACCGGTGGAGGCGTGCCGAATCACTATGACCCGCTGGAAGGTTCGCCCGCCAGCCGCTCGCGCAGCCAGGCCAGTCGCGCTGCCAGGCGCTCCTCGAAGCCGTGCTCCGTGGGCCGGTAGTACTCGACGGAGCCGTGCAGGTCGTCGGGAAGGTGCTGCTGGGCGACGACGGCCTCGGGGTCGTCGTGGGCGTACACATAGCCCCGACCCCCGCCGATCTTGCCGGTGCCTCGCAGGTGCACCGGCACCGGGCCGCCCCGCCCCGCGCGCAGATCGGCGGCCGCCGCCTCGATGCCGAGGTAGACCGCGTTGGACTTGGGCGCAAGCGCGTTGTGCACCACGGCCTGTGCCAGGATGATCCGCGCTTCCGGCATACCGATCTGAGCAACCGCGTGCAACGCGGCCACTGCAGTCTGCAGCGCCGTGGGGTCGGCCATCCCCACGTCCTCGCTTGCTGCGATGACGACCCGACGAGCGATGAAGCGCGGATCCTCCCCGGCCTCGAGCATGCGAGCCAGGTAGTGCAGCGCCGCGTCGACATCGCTGCCGCGCATCGACTTGATGAGCGCGCTCGCCACGTCGTAGTGCTGGTCGCCCGCCCGGTCGTAGCGCACCGCCGCCTGGGCAACGGCCTGCTCGGCGTGCGCCACGGTGATGGGCATGGGCACGCGGTCGTCGCCGACCGCCCGGGCGTCGAGGGCAACGCCCGCCGCGGCCTCGAGGGCAGTCAGCGCCCGCCGGGCATCACCCAACGCCATCCGCACCAGGTGCGCTCGAGCGTCCTCGTCGAGGGCGAAGGCGCCGGCCAAGCCCCGTTCGTCCTCGACCGCGGCGTCGATCAGCGCGCCAATGTCCTGTTCCGACAATGGCGTCAAGGCGAGCACCACCGACCGGGACAGCAGCGGGGGGACGATGCTGAACGACGGGTTCTCCGTCGTCGCCGCGACGAAAATGACCTGGCGGTTCTCGACGCCGGGCAACAGGGCGTCCTGCTGCGCTTTGGTGAAGCGGTGGATCTCGTCGAGGAAGAGCACGGTATGCCGGCCGTACAGCTCACGGTCGCGGTCGGCCGAGTCCATCACGGCACGCACGTCCCGGACCCCTGCCGTGACCGCGGACAGCTGGACGAACCGTCGGTGCGCACCCGTCGCAATCAGGTGCGCGAGTGTCGTCTTGCCGGTGCCCGGGGGTCCCCAGATGATGGCCGACAGGGGACCCACCGCGCCCTGCGCCCCGTCGATAAGCCGGCGCAGCGGGCTGCCTTGGCGCAACACCTCGGACTGACCACGAAACTCCTCGAGGCTGCGCGGGCGCATCCGCGCGGCGAGCGGCGCAAGCGGCTCGGCGGTGAACAGGTCGTCCTCGGCCACCTGCGAGTCTCCTTCCAACCCGGCGACTTCCACGTCTCGTCGTCGATCGGGCGAGCGCCGGAATCCGTTCAGTATCGCCGAGGTGCCGGGTTACCATGTCTGCGAAAGCGCTTTCGGGGGTGGGTGGAGGAATGCTGCTCCGGCACCAAGGCTGGACGGCAGGGGACTTCTCGTGACACGTGGTCGGCACCGCGCCGCTCACGAGCGCCGGCTGGTCCGGCTGGGGCGCCTGACGGCGCGTCACCCGTGGCGGTTCGTGCTGGCCTGGACCCTGCTGACGGTGACGGCGTTCGCGATCGCGGTTGGTGGTGTACTCGGCGACTCGCTGTTCAGTCGGCTGTCCTCCGGGGACCTGGAGGTTTCCGGCGAGGCGCAGACGGCGCGGGAGATCATCTCCGCGGCAGCGCCACAGGCGCGGACGGTCATGTTCGAGGTGAGCGACGTCGACGTGCGCTCTCCCGCCGTCGCCAAGGCCGCCGCACAGTCGGCCGCCACCATCACCGCGATCGACGGCGTGGACACGAGCGCGAACCCGTTCGTCTTTCCGGCAGGCCTGTCCGACCCTCGTGCCGGGGCCCTCGTCGCCGACCAAGACGCCAAATCGGGCCGGTTCCTTGTCGTCACGACCCTGGATGCCGGGCTGTCGGAGGAACGAGCGGACGAGGTCGAGGCGAAGGTGGTAGCGGCATACGGGGAGCTGGGCGACTCGCTGGGCGGCGCGACCGGTGCCGTGGGCAGCGCCAACATGCTCTTCGCCGGGATCACCGACCAGATCGAGGTGGACCTGCGCACCGGCGAGGGCATCGCGCTGCCTCTGAGCTTCGCCCTCATGGTCGTGGTCTTCGGTGGCTTCATTGCCGCTGGTATGCCGATAGCCGGCGCCATCGCGTCCATTGCGGGCGGCCTGGCGGCGCTCTACGGCTTCTCCTATGCCATCGACCTGGACCCGTCGGTCGTCAATGTCGTCACGCTGCTCGGGCTGGCCCTCTGTATCGACTACGGGCTGTTGATCGTGTCTCGCGCCCGGGAGGAGCTGCGCGCTATCGCTCGGGGCCGGCCGGCGTCGGCGTTGACCGACGCCGACATCGAGACCGCGATCGGGCGAACCGTGGGCTCCGCCGGGCGAACCGTCTTCTTCTCCGGCCTGACCGTCGCGATCTCGCTGGGCGGGCTACTGGTCTTCCAGTCGCAGATCATGCGGGCGATCGGGGCAGCCGGCATGTCGGTCGTGCTCATCGCGCTGCTCGTCGGCCTGAGCCTCGTGCCGAGTATGGTCCGGCTGGGTGCACGGCGCTTGTTGCGCAAGGGAACTGAAATGGCGCCTGACGAGGGAGTGTTCTCCCGACTGGCCGAGGGCGTGCAGCGCAGGCCGTGGACGGTGGCGATCGCCAGCGTCGCCGTGCTGGTGATCCTGGCCCTGCCGACCTTGTCGATGCGCCTGACCTCGTCGGGTCACCAGCTGCTCCCGGTTGGCACCAGTCAACGGGACTTCTTCGACATTCTGGGAAAGCACTACCCTGCCCTGTCCGACCCGGCGGCCACGGTGGTCGCCGAGACGACCCCCGCCGAGGCGGCCCAATGGGCCAGCACCGACGTCAAGGCGATTCCGCACGTCATCTCGACATCGGTTCGCGAGCTCGACTCCACGCACGTGGCCGTACAAGTGCGCACCGCCGGGGCGCCCCTGGACGAAGACGCCCGCGCCGTCGTCGATCAGCTACGCACCGACCGCCCGGCCTTTCCCACCTTGGTCGGTGGTCAAGCAGCGGCGCTGGCCGACTTCACCGCCGCACTCTGGGCGCGTGCCCCGTACGCGATCGCTGCGGTGGTCGTCGCGACGTTCGTGCTGCTGTTCCTCATGACCGGATCGGTCATCCTGCCGCTCAAGGCGCTGATCATCAACGTGCTCTCGCTCGGCGCCTCCCTCGGGGTCGCCACGTGGGTCTTCCAGAACGGCCATCTGCAAGGGCTGCTCGGCTTCACCTCGACCGGTGGGCTCGAGTCGATGATCCCGCCGCTGGTGCTCGCCTTCGGCTTCGGCCTGTCGATGGACTACGAGCTGTTCCTGCTGTCACGCATCGCCGAGCTGCACCAGGCCGGCGAGCCGAACGACCGGGCGGTCGTCCTCGGCCTGCAGCGCTCCGGTCGGATCATCACGTCGGCGGCCCTGCTGGTCGTCATCGTCTTCGCCGGCTTTGCCGCCGGCCAGATGCTCATCATCAAGCAGGTCGGCCTGGCTTTGAGTGTGGCCGTTCTCCTCGACGCGACCCTCGTGCGGATGCTGCTCGTGCCAGCGACGATGACCGTCCTCGGGCACTGGAACTGGTGGGCGCCAGCACCGCTGCGCCGCTGGCACGCGGCCCATGGCATCGCCGAGTAGCGGGCCTTCGCGCTAGCCCAGCCGCGCCAAGAGGTGGTCGCCGACGCGCAGGCCGTTGGCCATCGCGGTGAGCGCCGGGTTCACCGCTCCGATGCTGGGAAAGAAGCTGGTGTCCACGACGTAGAGGTTGTCCAGCTCGTGCGCCTTGCAGTTCGTGTCGAGCACGGAGGTGGCCGGGTCGCGTCCGAACCGAGCAGTGCCCGCCTGGTGGGCGCAGCCGGCGACTGGGATGTCGTTCTTCATGTAGACGTCACGTGGGATCAGGTGGTGCGGGTGCAGCCCCAGATGGCCAAGGTGTCCCTTCACCCGGTGATAGAGCTGCTCCAGCGGCTCACGGTTGTTGGGGGTGTAGGACAGGACAATGTCGCCGTCGGCGTCAAGGGTCACCCGGTTGTCCGCGGTAGGCAGGTCCTCGACGGAGAGCCAGAAATCAACGGCGTGCTTGGCGACCTCCTCGAGCGTGAAGGTCGGAGCGAGCTTGGTCTCGATGGGACGCTCACCCCGGTACATCGGCGCGGATGACTTGCCGACCATCTGGACATTGCCCATCGGGTACTGGAACTCGTCGTCGCCGAAGTAGTAGTCGTTGAGCCCGAGGGTCTTCTGGAACTTCGTGTCGTTCTTCTCCTCAGAGACCGCCAGGAAGGCACGGCTGTTGTGGAACATGTAGTTGCGCCCCACCTGGCCGGACCCGTTGGCCAGCCCGTCGGGGTGGGTGTCGCTGGCGCTGGCCAGGAGGAGCTTGGCCGAGTTGGCCGCGCCGGCCGAGACCACGACGACCGATGCGCTGAAGCGCTGCTCGGTACCGTCAACGTCGGCGATGACCGACGTGACGGTGCGCCCCGACGCGTCGGTCTCCAGCCTGCGGACGGTGGCGTTGCGCACGAGCGTCACGTTGGGGTGTTGCACCGCGGGCCGCACCGCGATGACGTCAGCGTCGGACTTGGCGTGCACCAGGCAGGGGAACCCGTCGCAGGTGGCGCACCGGATGCAGGTGCTGAAGGCAGGGTCGGCCTCGTTCAGCATGATCCCGCATGGGGCGTCGAAGGGGTGCAGCCCCGCGCGGGCCAGGTCGTCCTTCAGCGCCTGGATCCGAGGCTCGTGGGATACGGGCGGGAACGGGTATGCCGTGCCTGCTGGCGGCTCGGTCGGATCCTGGCCGTGGTCACCATGCACCTGGTAGAGCTGCTCGGCCTGCGTGTAGTAGGGCTCGAACACGTCGTAGCCGACCGGCCACGCGGGGGAGATTCCGCCGTGGTGGACAAGCTCGCCGAAGTCGCGCTCGCGCAGCCGGTAGAGCGCCGCCCCGTAGAACTTCGTCGCCCCGCCGACGAAGTAATGGATCTGCGGCTGGAATGCTGTGCCGTTCTGGTCATGCCACGTGTCGTGCGAGACATACCGGTTGTGCACGAAGACGGCCGCGGCGTCCCAGTTCTCGATCTCGCGCGGGAGCCAGTCCCCCCGCTCGAGGATCAGCACCCGCTTGCCTGACGGGGCCAACCGATGGGCCAAGGTGCCTCCGCCGGCGCCCGAACCAACGATGATCACGTCATACTCGTCAGCCATGTCGACTCCTTAGCTGGTCGCGGGCGGTTCGAGGTAGATGTGCGGAACATCCGCAGGGTCGTCCCCCCAGGCAATGCGCTTGGGGGCCGACGAGGCCTCGAGGATGGCCGCGTGGTCGCGGTCGAAGTAGTCCCAGGCCCAGCTCAGGAACGCGTCGGTCTTGCTGTGCATCCCACTCAGCAGCATCACGTGCACGCCGAGCCACGCGGCGAAGGCCACCGGGCCTTCGACTTGGTGACGATGCTTGCCGACCTCCGCGACCGCGGCGTTGCGCCCGATCATCGCCATGATGCCTTTGTCCTTGTACTTGAACGGTCTCAGCGGCTCGTGGCGCTGCTCCCGCAAGATGTTCTCGGCCGCCCATCGTCCCGACTGTTGAGCCACCGACCCCAGCTGCGGTAGTGGAGCACCGGCGCCGGACGGGATGTTCGCCACATCACCGACCGCGAGCACGCCGGGGTAGCCTTCGACGGTCAGGTCCGCGCGGACATCCAGCCGGGAGCCGTGGCCGGGGGCGGGTCCGGCGTTCTGCACGATGTCAGCCCCGGACTCGCCGCCGGCCCACACCACCGTCCTGGTCCGGATCGTGCTGCCGTCGTCGAGCTCGACCCGGTCGGCATGGACGGCGGTGACGCCGGTCTTCAGCTTGACCTCGGTGCCTGCCTCCGCGAGCTTGCGCGCGGCATACTCGCTGGCCTTGGCGGAGAACTGCCCGAGCAGCGCTGGTCCGCGGTCCACGATGGTGATCTGCCCCGGACGCTCGAGGCGCCCGGTGCTGGACAGGGCGTGCATCAGCTCGGCCAGTGCGCCGCTGGTCTCCACGCCCGTTGGTCCGCCGCCAACCACGACGACATCGAGAGAACCGGGGTCGACGCGGTCGCCGGAGCGGGCGTGCTCCAACAGCCGCTGCAGGTGCAACCGCAATCGATGGGCGTCAGCGACGGAGTACAGCGGAAACGCATGCTCGCCAGCACCGGGAACCCCGAAGAACATCGGTCTGGCCCCGGCCGCCACCACGAGGTGGGCACCTGAGAGGGTCCGTCCATCGTCCAGGACGAGCGCACGCTCGGCGAGGTTCGCCGCCGTTACGGAGGCCGTGAGGACGGTGACCGAGGGGTAGTCCTTGAAGATGGCCCGGTGCGGCCGAGCCACGTCCTCGGCGGGCAGCTGCGAGCTTGCCACTTGGTAGAGCAGGGGTTGGAACTGGTGGTAGTCGTTCTGGTCGACCAGCGTGACGTCGACGCCTTCGTCGCCCAACGTGTGAGCACAGGCGACACCGGCCAACCCACCGCCGAGCACGAGAACCCGATCAGCCATGCGCCCACCTTTCCGGTGTCATTGCCGCGGTCTCATTGCCGCACGCCCAGCGTCATCCCTTGGGGGTGACCCGGTCGCCCGCATCGCCCACCCCTTCTTCTGGGAGCAGGCCTTTCTGGTCGAGGACGTAGAGCAGGACGAATCCCGGCACCACGATGACGACGGCCAGGGCCACGGCGACCAGGATCGCGGTCAGGGTGCCAGAAGGGGAGGCCGCCGCTGAGACGGTCAGTGACTGCGGCAGCAGGTAGGGCGACTGCGCGACGCCCCATGAGAGGACTACGGTGGCCACCGCGCCGACCGCGAGCGCCCGAGCGCCTCGGGCAGCGTCACGGATCAGCAGGACCAGGGCCGCGACACCGCACGCCACGCCGAGGACCACCAGCGGCAGGGCCCGCGAGGTTAGCCCGTCGAAGAGGTAGGGCGCATCGGACCGGAGCACGAAGATGCCGATCGCGCCGATCAGGGCCACCGCAGCGGCGGCCACCACGGCCCGCCGGCGGAAGTACTGAGCCATCTGGGGGTCGCCAAGCCGCCGGCCGTCCCAGACGAGGTAGACCCCGGCGAGGTAGGCAGCCGCGGCGATTGCCAGTATGCCAGCCACCGTGGAGGTTGGGTTGATCCAACTGCCTACGGGGTCACCGGCCACCCCGCCGGCGGGAACCCGCCCGGACGCGATGCCACCCGCGATGGCACCCATGCAGTAGGGCACCAGGACTGACGACAGCGCGAAAGCACCGCCGAACACCCGACGGGCGCGAGCGGAGACCACGGCCTTACGGAACGCGAAGCTTGCTCCCCGCAGCACGATGCCCAGCGCGGCGATGGTCAGCGGGACGAAGAGGGTCAGGGTGATGGAGGCATAGGCCTCTGAGAACGAGGTCCACAGCACGACGAAGACGAAGATGAGCCACACGTGGTTGGCTTCCCACACCGGACCGATGGAGTGCTCGATGACGCCTCGGGGGCGCTCGCCCTGCTCGGGCCCCCCCGCGATGAGGTCCCAGAAGCCCGCACCGAAGTCGGCTCCGCCGAAGAGGGCGTACGCCATCACGCCCACCACCAGCACGATGGCCACCGCGGTCGTCACCGGGGCACCCGCTCATCAGCAACGTCAGTGGCGGACGGCTCTCGAGGAGCATAGGGCGCGTCGTGCTCGATGAAGCCGCCGGCTCTGCGGAAGCGTCGGCTCATCGCTCGCAGGACGAGGATCGTCGTGACGGCAAGGGCCACGTACAACACCACGATGGCGATGAACGTGATCCACACGCCGGTGTTCTCGGTGGCCGCGTCCTGGACCTTCATGCGGTTGTAGACGATCCACGGCTGGCGGCCGACCTCCGTGACCACCCATCCCGCCTCCATGGCGATCACCGCGAGAACACCTGAGCAGGCCGCCGCCCTCAGGAACCACTTGCTGGCCGGCATCCGGCGCCGGAACGCCCACGATGCGCCGTACCAAAGAGCGAGCAGCAGCAGCGCTGTGCCCACGCCGACCATGATGTCCCAGCACAGATGAACGGCGTTGACCTGCCGCACGGTGGGCTGCTGGTCCTGCGGAACGGTGTTCAGGCCCTGCACGACGGTCGCCTTGCCCGTGCTCGGGTCCGACAGCCACGAGGCCAGACCGGGGATCGCGATGCCGCCGCTCACCGTGTCCTCGTCGGTCAGCTGGCCCAGCAGCGTCTCGGGCACATCGCTGCTGGTGTTCGGCACCAGCTCGATCGCAGCGAACTTGACCGGCTGGTTGGTGTAGACCCAGCGGGCCAGCGAGTCCCCGACGCCCATCTGGATTGGGGTGGTGACCGAGGCCACGCTGAAGGCGATGACGAAACCCAGGTAGTGGTAGCGGTCCCGCCGCCCACGGAGCATGCCGGCGGCATACACCGAGGCCACGAGAAACCCACCCACCAGGTAGGCGGCGATGACCATGTGCGCCGCCTGCAAGGGCATGGAGTCGTTGAAGATGACCCGCAGCGGGTCGACCTGCACGACATTGCCCGCGGAGTCGAGCGTGAAACCGCTCGGAGCGTTCATCCAGGCGTTGGCGGCGACCACGGAAACGCTGCCGAAGATCCCGGCGACCGCGATCGGGACTCCGGCCCAGAAGTGGGTCCACGGTTTGAGGCGGCGCCACCCGAAGATGTAGATCGCGATGAAGATCGCCTCGGTGAAGAAGAACAACCCCTCGAACGCGAACGGCACCCCGAACGCACCGCCCCAGGTGCCCATGAAGCGTGGCCAGAGCAGACCGAACTCGAAACTGAGCACGGTGCCGGTCACTGCGCCCACGGCGAACGTCACCGCCATGTACTTCGACCACCGTTGTGCCAGCACCAGCGCGTCCCGGTCCCCGTGCCGCAGCGCCCGGAAGTTCGCGATGAGGGTCATGAAGGCCCACGAGACCCCGAGCGGAACCAGGATGATGTGACACCCCAACGTGAAAGCCATCTGCGCCCTGGCCCACGGGACCGGATCGACGCCCAGCGCAGCGGTCAGGGCACCGCTTGTCGCGGTCACACCGACCATGCTCTCCAGCGATAGCCCGCCGGTAATCATCCGCATCGGATGATTCGCCATCGAGCTCGAGCGGCTTTTAATCCTGGCGTCTGAAGCCCCGCGACGTACGCCACCGTGACGGACGTGTCCTCCCGAGGCAGTGCGCTCCAAGACGGAGGTAGCGATGACAGCCATGCCCGGCGCCAACGAGCGCAAGCCGGCCGACGTGTTCGTCATTTTCGGGATCACCGGTGATCTGGCAAAGGTGATGACCTTTCGATCCCTGTACCGACTCGAGGCGCGGGGTCTGTTGGACTGCCCGATCGTGGGTGTGGCCGTAGACGACTGGAACGTCGAGCAGCTCGTCGAGCGGGCGCGGGAGTCGATCCGCGGCACCGGCGAAGCCCTCGACCAGGGCGTGTTCGACCGGTTCGCGAAACGGCTGTCCTACGTCAGCGGCGACTTCACGGACCCCGCCACCTACGGACGGGTCGGCGAAGCGATCAAGGGGGCTGCCTGCCCGGTGTTCTACCTGGAGATCCCGCCCTTCCTGTTCGAGACGGTAATCAAGGGGCTAGCCGAGGCCGGGTTGACCGCGTCGGCTCGGGTCGTCGTGGAGAAGCCGTTCGGACACGACCGCTCCTCGGCGCACGAGCTTGCCGAGCAGCTGCACCAGTACCTCGACGAGTCGCAGCTGTACCGCATCGACCACTACCTCGGAAAGATGGGGCTGGACGAGATCCTGTTCCTGCGGTTCGCCAACTCGATGCTCGAGCCGTTCTGGAACCGCAACTACGTGCAGGCTGTCGAGATCACCATGGCGGAAAGCTTCGGGGTCGAGGACCGCGGGCATTTCTACGACCCGGTGGGCGCTCTTCGCGACGTGGTCGTCAACCACCTCATGCAGCTGCTCGCCGCGGCGGCGATGGAGGCCCCGTCCCGAGGCGACACGGAGACCATCAAGCAGGCGCAGCTCGCGGTCTACCACTCGATCGTCGAGGCCAACCCGGCGCATTACGTCCGCGGTCAGTACGAGGGCTACCTCGGCATCCCGGGGGTCGCTGCGGACTCGACGACAGAGACGTATGCCGCGCTGCGCCTGGAGATCGAGAACTGGCGGTGGGCCGATGTGCCGTTCTTCATCCGCACCGGCAAACGGATGCCGGTCACCCAGACCGAGCTGCGACTGCGGTTCAAGCGGGCCCCGCGAATCGGTTTCCACTGGGTGGCGCAGCGTCCTGAGCCCGGTCAGCTCGTGGTAAGGCTCGATCCGACTACCGGCATCCGAATCGCCCTGAACGCCAAGCGTGCCGACGTGGGAGTCGCGCCCATCCAGCTGGACATGGAGTTCGCTGCTGAAGGTGGCGAGGGAGCGACGCCCTACGAGGTCCTGCTGCATGCCGCCATGCTCGGGGACAGCACCAGGTTCGCCCGCCAAGACGCCGTCGAGGAGACCTGGCGGATCATGCAGCCCCTGCTGGATGAGCCACCGCCAGTCCACAGCTACGCGCCCGGGTCGTGGGGGCCCGCGGCCGCTGACCAGCTGACGGCAGAGTACGGCGGGTGGCACCTGCCCTGGGTCCCGGCCTGACTGGCGGAGGTAAAACCGAGCATCCGAGGTGAAAGGGTGCGCTCTTGAGCCCGTCTGCGTCCCGACAGGAGGGAAACCGGTGTGCATCACACCGGTTTCCCTCCTATTGAGGTCTGTCAACCCAGCCCACTCACTGCCCAGGCGCCACTGCGTCGACGCCGGCCTCCTTGCGTTGCTGCTCGGTGATCGGCGCCGGCGCACCGGTGAGCGGGTCGTATCCGCCACCGGACTTCGGGAACGCGATGACCTCACGGATCGAGTCGGCCCCCGACAGGAGAGCGCAGATGCGGTCCCAGCCGAAGGCGATGCCGCCGTGCGGCGGCGCCCCGTACTGGAAGGCTTCCAGCAGGAAGGAGAACTTCTCGTTCGCCTCCTCTTCGGACAGCCCCATGACCCGGAACACCCGCTCCTGCACGTCGCGCCGGTGGATACGGATCGAGCCGCCGCCGATCTCGT
>JBIOUP010000014.1:0-6597 GCA_044867305.1 Dermatophilaceae bacterium | reverse complement strand
GCAGACAAACTCCTTGAGTTTGCTGCGTTCGCGAAGGACACGACCGGCAACACGCCGTCGCACCACCGGAACGCGGGCCCCGGTGCGGCGGCGTCTACCGTGGTCGAGGTGTCAGGTATGCCGGGTGCTCGGGCAGGCGGGTGAGCAGGCCATGGGCTCCGGCGGCGCAGGCGAGTGAGCAAGCCATGGCGTCCGGGCGCGCAGGCGAGGTCGCGCTCAAGACGGTGCTGGCCGTGCTGCTCCTTGCGGCCGCGTACGTGGCGCTGGCGTGGTACGTCAGCCGCCAGGTGCCGGCCTCCGTTCGGGTGGAGAACATCAGCGTCGGTGGCCTGAGTCCCGATCAGGCGATCGAGCGGATCTCCGCTGAGCTGGCACCCAAGCAGCGTGCGCTGGTGCGGATCGAGCTGGCCGATACCGGTGACGCCGTGACCGTGGAGCCCGCTGCTGCTGGGCTGGCCCTCGACGTGCGCGGCACGCTCGACGGCCTCGCGGGCTTCACGCTCGACCCGCGGCGGGTCTGGAGCCATCTCACCGAGCCCGTGGACCGGCCGGTAGAGACGCTTATCGACCGCGACAAGCTCGCCGCAGTCGTCACCGAACGTGCTGCGGCCGTGACGAAACCGACCGTGGAGGGGTCGGTCAGCCTCGACGGCGGCGTGGTCACCGCGACCGCTCCTTCGGCCGGCAGAGCCCTCAACGTGGCGGACGCGGTGGACAAGGTCGTCAAGAGCTGGCCCCGCCGCAGTACGGTCACGGCCGCGGTGATCGTGAGCCAACCGAGAGTCAGTCAGGCGGCGATCGACGAGGTGGTGCGCACCTTCGCCACCCCCGCGATGTCGGGTCCGGTCACCCTTGCGGTGGGCGACAAGACGGCCACCCTGACGCCGCCCCAGCTCGCGCCGGCGATCACCCTCGCGCCGGACGCCAACGGCAGGCTGGCGCCCGTCTTCGACAAGGCGGCGATCAGCGCCAAGGTCGCCGAGGCGTGCGGTCCGTTGCTCACCGGCCCGGTCGACGCCGGCTGGGTCCTCGCCGGTGACACGCCGCAGCTGCGTCCGTCGACCGATGGCGTGGCCATCGACCAACAGCAAGCCGCCGACCAGGTCATCGCCGCGCTCACCGCCCCGGATCGCACGGCGCGCCTGGCGACGACCGTGGCCCCGCCGAAGATCACCACGGCGACGGCGCAGGCCTGGGGGGTCACCCAGGTCGTCGCCAGCTTCGACTCGGCGTTCCCGTACAACCCGTCACGGACCGCCAACCTGACGACCGCTGCCAACACCGTCAACGGCACCGTCGTGCCGCCCGGCGGGGTGTTCAGCCTCAACGGGGTCCTCGGCGAGCGGACGCCCGACAAGGGGTATGCCGACGGTTACGTCATCGAGGACGGCCGCCTGGTCAAGGGGACCGGAGGCGGGGTGTCCCAGATCTCGACAGTGGTCTACAACCTGGCCTGGTTCGCCGGGGCGCAGCTGACTGCGCACACCGCACACAGCTTCTACATCGCCCGTTACCCGGAGGGGCGGGAGGCGACGCTGCACTGGCCCGATGTCGACAACCGGTTCACCAACGCCACCCCGTACGCCATGCTCGTTCAGCTGTGGGTGGCCGACGGCGCTGTGCACGGCCGGATCTGGAGCACCAAGGTCTACGACGTGGAGGCGGTCAAGGGTCCGCGGACCGCCCTGGTCAACGGCAAGACGGTGACGGACGACTCGACGTCGTGTGTCCCCCAGCCCCAGATGGTTCCTGGCTTCACGGTGACGGTGCAGCGGGTGATCCACCAAGGTGGCGCGGTCGTGGCGAGCGAGAACTACACAACGGCATACCAGCCGGAGGACCAGGTGGTGTGCACGAACCCGAACCACCAGAGCTAGCCGGGCCGGGCGGCCCTCAGGTCAGCAGGCCGCGGCGCTGACTGGGCTGGCGCAGGTAGTAGTACTCGTGATGGGGCGTGAAACCCATGCTCTCGTACAGCTTGAGGGCCGGGGCGTTGCTCTCCTCGACCAGCGTGTAGACGTCGGGGACGTTGTTCTGCCGCGCCAGCAGGGCAAGTGCCGACGCGAGCGCCGTGGCGACCGAAGTGCGGCGCGCTCCCGGGTGTACCCACACGGTGTGCAACCCGGCCCACCCGGAGGCGGTCGTCATCCTGGCGATTCCGGTGAACGCGCCGTGCTGG
Organism: Dermatophilaceae bacterium; assembly: GCA_044867305.1. Classification (GTDB taxonomy): domain Bacteria; phylum Actinomycetota; class Actinomycetes; order Actinomycetales; family Dermatophilaceae; genus Phosphoribacter. The sequence goes on along the minus strand of JBIOUP010000014.1, from coordinate 4,418 downwards.
CCGACGCGGGTGCTCAGGAACACTTGGTCGGCCGAGCCGGTCAGCAGCTGCTCGGTGACGCCCGGCAGCACGGAGCGGTATGCCGCGAACGCCTCGAGCCAGTCGCGGGTCAAGGCCGGATCGACAGTGACCGGTGGTGCGTTCTCGGCCGGCGGCGGGATCTCGGCGGTCTTGGCGGTGGCGACCACGGTCCGCTTGGTCGGGGTGTACCCGCGCCGGGTCAGCTCCTCGACCAGCGCGGAGTCCCCGTCTCCGTCGGCGATGGCGACGCGCGCGGGCAGGTCGCGCTCGGCATACCACTGCTCGACGAGGTCGATGGCGACCGACAGCTCGTGGCCGGGGTCGGACAGGGGCAGCGCGGAGTTCCCTCGTGACGTGAACCCGCAGGAGGCGCGCAGCAGCCATCCCCCCAGATGGTCTTCCTCCATGGCTCGCCAGCCGTCGACAAGGACTTCTTCCAGCTCGCGGACCCGTTCGTTCATCGGCGCGCTCCCTCCACCTGCGCCCCTCAATAGTCACACCGACCCAGGTGCACGCAAGACGCCTGCAGTCGGCATACTAGGCCCTGTAGCACCACCGCTGCCCGGGGAGAAGGACCTGTGTCATGACGTACGTCATCGCCCTTCCGTGTGTCGACCTCAAGGACAAGGCCTGTATCGACGAGTGCCCGGTCGACTGCATCTACGAGGGCGAGCGGATGCTGTACATCCACCCCGACGAGTGCGTCGACTGCGGAGCGTGCGAACCGGTGTGCCCCGTCGAGGCCATCTACTACGAAGACGACGTGCCCGAACAGTGGGCTGACTACTACAAGGCGAACGTCGAGTTCTTCGACGACCTCGGCAGTCCGGGCGGCGCGGCGAAGCTGGGGCTGATCAACAAGGACCATCCGCTGGTGGTCGCGCTGCCACCACAGGAAACCGAGCACTGACGGGCGGGGTGAGCTCGCGGATCGACCGCTCGCTGCCGGACTTCCCCTGGGACAGCCTGCTGCCCTACCGGGAGCGGGCCGCGGGCCATCCGGACGGGCTGGTCGACCTGTCGGTAGGGACGCCGGTCGACCCGACCCCCGCGCTCGTCGCCGAGGCGCTCGCCAAGGCGGCGGACGCACCCGGCTACCCGCTGACCTGGGGCACCATCGAGCTGCGCGCGGCCGTGGCCGCCTGGTTCGCGCGGCGCCGAAAAGTCCCGAACGTCCAGCCGGATGCCGTCCTGCCCACCATCGGGAGCAAGGAGCTGGTCGCCTGGCTGCCCACCCTGCTCGGGCTCGGGCCCGGGGACCTGGTCGGGATCCCGCCAGTCGCCTACCCGACCTACGACGTCGGCGCCCGGCTGGCCGGCGCGACGCCGACCGTCGTCCAGGGGCTAGCCGCCCTCGGGCCGCTGACCCCGTCCCGGACCCCGAAGCTGTTGTGGCTCAACAGCCCGGCGAACCCAACCGGAGCCGTGCTGCCCGTCGAGCACTTGGCCAAGGTCGTGGCATGGGCGCGACGGCACGGCGTCCTCGTCGCCTCCGACGAGTGCTATGCGGAGCTGGACTGGCGCCGTCCCGAGCGAGGGCAACCCGAAGGCGCGACGACGCCGAGCATCCTGCACCCAGACGTCTGCGGAGGCAGCCATGCGGGGCTGCTGGCCGTCTACTCGCTGAGCAAACAGTCCAACCTGGCCGGGTACCGGGCCGCCTTCGCCGCCGGCGACCCCGAGGTCATCGGCCGGGTCCTCGCCGTGCGCAAGCACGCCGGGATGATGATGCCCTCTCCCGTCCAGGCCGCGATGACCGTCGCGCTCGGTGACGACGAGCACGTGGCCGAGCAAAAGCTGCGCTACGGCATCCGGCGCGAGATCCTGCTCGACGCCCTGGGCGCGGCGGGGCTGCGGGTGGAGGACTCGGAAGCCGGCCTGTACCTGTGGGCGACGCGCGACGAGGACTGCTGGGACACCGTTGCGGCGCTTGCCGATCGAGGCATTCTCGTCGCGCCCGGCGAGTTCTACGGAGCTGGCGGACGCACCTTCGTGCGGATCGCGCTCACCGCGACCGACGAGCGCGTCGAGGCAGCGGCAGAACGGCTGGTCCGCAGCCCCCTCTCGGCATAAGGTCGCCTCGGGTAACGTCCACCCCACGAGCGTTCCCCTGATCTGGAAGGACGTGCGATGACCAGCGACACGGTTACCCACGCGGGGGCGGTTCTCGAAGCCGACGGGATGAAGCTGGACCTGCCGCTTGTTCGGGCAACCGAGGGCGAGGACGGCTACGACGCGGCCGCGTTGCTCAACAAGACCGGCCATACCTTCTACGACAACGGCTTCACGAACACGGCCGCGTGCAAGAGCGCGATCACCTTCATCAACGGGGACGTGGGCATCCTGCGCTACCGCGGCTACCCGATCGAGCAGCTCGCCGAGCGCTCCAGCTACGTCGAAACGGCATACCTGCTCATCTACGGCGAGCTGCCCACCGAGGAGCAGCTCGCCGACTTCGACGAACGCATCCGGCTGCACACGATGATCCACGAGGACATTCGCCAGTTCTTCTCGGGGTTCCCCCGCGATGCGCACCCCATGCCGGTGCTCTCCTCCGCGGTCAGCGCGCTATCGACCTTCTACCAGGACTCCCTGGACCCCTTCGACCCGGAGCAGGTTGAGATCTCGACGATCCGCCTGCTGGCCAAGGTGCCGACCATCGCCGCCTACGCGTACAAGAAGAGCATCGGCCAGCCGTTCCTGTACCCGGACAACTCGCTTTCGCTCACCGAGAACTTCCTGCGCTTGACCTTCGGCGTGCCGGCGGAGCCCTACGAGCTCGACCCGGTCATCGTCGGCGCCCTGGACCTGCTGCTCATGCTGCACGCCGACCACGAGCAGAACTGCTCGACCTCCACGGTGCGACTGGTCGGCTCCTCGCATGCCAACCTGTTCGCGTCGATCTCCGCGGGGATCAACGCCTTGTTCGGGCCACTCCACGGCGGTGCGAACCAGGCCGTCCTCAACATGCTCGGCGAGCTGCATGCCTCCGGCGAGTCGCCGCGGGACTTCATGATGCGCGTCAAGAACAAGCAGTCCGGCGTCCGGCTCATGGGCTTCGGCCACCGGGTCTACAAGAACTACGACCCGCGCGCCTCGCTCATCAAGAAGGCTGCCGACGACGTGCTGGGCAAGCTCGGGGTGGACGACCCGCTGCTGGAGCTCGCGGTGCAGCTGGAGGAGATCGCCCTCGCCGACGACTACTTCGTCGAGCGGCGCCTCTATCCGAACGTCGACTTCTATACCGGGCTCATCTACAAGGCGATGGGCTTTCCCAACAAGATGTTCACCGTGCTGTTCGCCTTGGGCCGCCTCCCGGGCTGGATCGCCCAGTGGCGCGAGATGATGCACGACAACGACACCCGCATCGGGCGGCCCCGTCAGGTCTACGTCGGCCCCCCGGCGCGCAACTACGTCTCGATCGACATGCGCTGAGCAAACGGATCACTGGCTGCGATGGTTCTCGGCCGGGCGGTTCCCAACCCGCTACGATTTGGCCGACCTGTCCTTACCCGCCCCGGGTAGCGATCGCGCCGACGTTGACGAGGCTTCTATGCGGACCTACCCGTATGCCTTCCATATCGCGCTCGACGGCAACGGCCTGGACGGGCTCGACGGGCGGGCCGGCGTCTGCGCCTTCCTCTACGACCCGGCCACAGACGATCATGCCTACAAGGTGAGCTACTTCGGTGGCGCCACTGGGGGGCATGCCCCGAACACGGACCCGACCCGCCGGCTCGGCTTCCTCGGCACGACCGGCCAGCACCTGCTGTTCTACGACCTGGCCACGCTGGAGGAGGTCGACCGGATTTCCACGTTGCGCTTCGCCCTGCCGGACACCTCCATCCAGGGCAGCACGCACCTGGTCTGGACGAGCGACACCCAGTTCCTCACGGTCATCGGCGACTCCCTGTGGGCGTTCGACGTCAACCGGCTGGCCAAGGGCGAACGGGTTGCGCCGCATGGTCTCAAAGTGCCGCATGCCATGAAGCGCACCAGGTCGGGTCGCTATGTCGTCTACGGAGGCATGGACCATCCTCGACTCGGCGAGGCCCGCGAGGTCGGCATCTACGACACGGTCACCGGTGAGGTGCGTCGGGTCGCCTTACCGACAACGTGCTGGCATCTGACCGTGCATCCGGTGCTCGACGTGTGCTACGCCGTGTCGTTCCGGGTAAGCCCGGCCGAAGGCACCGACTGGCGGCGCTGGGGGATGTGCTACCAGCGGCAGTACGCCTTCGAGATCGACGTCGAGACCGGACAGGTCACCCGCCACTGGAGCGGCGAGCCCGACCTGCCGGTCCATATCAACTCCGACGTGACGATCTCGGACTCAGAGCTGATCTTCTGCACCGGCGGCAGCCACACGGTCGTGCTCATCGACCTCGAGACGATGA
>JBIOUP010000013.1:0-12651 GCA_044867305.1 Dermatophilaceae bacterium | reverse complement strand
AGCGCCAAGGCGGCGAGCCCCGTGCCGATCGTGGGTGTTGGCAAGGATGCCGCCGACGCCTTCGCCCCGGCGGTGCTGCAGGCCCACGGGCTCTCGGTGGCCGTCATCGGCTCGACTCAGGTCAACGATCTCACGGTGAACAAGTTCCCCGCGACCGACGAGGCCCCCGGGGTCGCGGGCAACCTCGCCAGCAACGAGCGGCTGGTCGCCGCCGTCAAGGACGCCGTCGCACGCTACGACGTCGTCGTGGTGTTCCTGCACTGGGGCACGGACTACGAGAACTGCCCCGACGGGCGCCAGTTCGCCACCGCGAACGCCCTGGAGGCAGCGGGCGCCGACGTCATCGTGGGCGGGCACGCCCATCGGGTCCAGGGCAGCGGCTGGCTGGGCCATGCCTACGTCGGGTACGGCCTGGGCAACTTCGTGTGGAACAACCGGCGCGGCGAGGCCGAAAAGCGCAGCGGTGTGCTCACCCTTTCGGTCGACGTCGCCGCGGCGCAAGCCCGGCGCGGCACGGATGGCTCGATGCGAGCACAGCGGCCCAGCATCGTGTCGGGCGCGACGTACACGCCGTTGCGGATAAGCGATGCTGACGGCATACCGAGGCCGGCAGCGGACTCCGCTGCGCTGCGGCAAGCATGGGACCAGGCGCGCACGTGCGCCCGACTTCGCCCGGTGCCCTGAGCTGCTGCGTAGAGTCACCCCGTGCACCTGCAAACGCGGCGGTATGCCGTCAGCTCGACGCGGCAGCGCGCGGTCGAAGCGCTGTGTGTGCCCGAGCTCGCGGGCATCGTCGACCTGGTGACGTGGGTGGAGGAGCACGAAGGCAAGCCAACGGCATACGCGGCGAACCACCTGGGATGGGTGCGCCTGCACCCCGGCGGCCGCCATGAGGCGCTGCGGGGGACCGACCCGATCCTCAGCGAGGACCCGATGGCCTACCTGCCCTACCCGATCGAGATCGCCGAGCCGTCGCCGGCGACGTCGCACGAGAACGCCTACCCCTATGCGGCCGAGCGGATCCTGTCGCTGTTCGCCGACCCCGAACGCAGCCCCGACCTGGCCATCGTCCATACTCCCCGGCACTTCTTCCCCGACGAGGGCGGCCACGTGGGCGAGCATGGCTCGCTCGATGTCATCCAGTCTCGCGCGCCGCTCATCCTCTCCGGCAAGGGTATCCGGCGCAGACGCTATATCGACGCCCACGCGCGTCTGGTCGACGTGGGACCGACGCTGGCCCACCTGGCCGGCGTGCCCGAGGAGGCCCTGCGCGACGGCACCGGGCAAGCGCTCGACGGCAAGGTGCTCAAGGCGTACCTCACCGGAGAGCGTCCGAGGGCGGTCGTCGGTGTGCTGTGGGACGGCGGCCCGTGCGGGGACGTGCTCTACCTCGCCGAGAACGGTCGGCTGCCCGCGGTGGCCCGGCTCATCCAACACGGCGTGGCGCTGCGCGGCGGGGCGGTCGCCCAGTTCCCCAGCGTGACGCTGACCAACCACACGTCGATCCTGACCGGGGTCGGTCCGGGGCGGCACGGCGTGCTCGGGAACGTCTACGTCGACCGCACGACGGGGGAGCGGGTGGTGCCGAACGACGAGACCACGTGGCACCGCTCCCACGAGTGGCTGCGCGAGGGAGTGCGGACCGTCTTCGAGCTGGTGCGCGACCACGGCGCGCGGCCTGCCCGGCCCGATGGCGGGGTGGTGACGGCGTGCATCGACGAGGCGATCGACCGGGGAGCCGACTACTCGACGATGCAGCTGATCCGGGCAACGGGCGCCCCTGGCGGGGCCGGCAGCCTCGGCGACCGGCTTCCGGACGCGTCGACCTCCCCGTTCCTCAAGGACGAGCGGTTCCTCTCCGACAGCTACTTCCGCTGGGGGGTGCAGGTCGACGACCTGGGGGTGCAGCAGGTGCGCGACCTGTTCGGTGAGGGGCTGGCCAAGGCGCCGGTGCTCACCTGGTGGGCGAACGTCATCACCGATGCGGGGCATCACGGCGGCGGGCCCCGTTCGGCCATGGCTCGCGAGTCGATGCGCCAGGCGGACGCGCGTCTCGGGGTGCTGCTGGACCTGCTCGAGGATGCCGGGCAGCTGGACGAGGTGGCCTTCGTGCTGACCGCGGATCACGGGTTCGAGGGGGCCGTGCCGCCGGTGACCGGGTCGTGGCGCGGCGCTTTGGACTCCCTGGGGGTCGACTACCGCGACGAGGGGCCCGGCTTCGTGTACTTCGGCGCCTGAGCGGGCCTTGGCGCGCTGCGTGGAGGCGCACCGCCGGCGAGCGGTGGTGTTGCGCTGACTCCTTGAGCCCAAGGCTCGTTTCGCAACCACTTGGCCGTGGGTTCGCCACGGTCGATGCTGGCTTGAGCCAGACCGAATGCCAGTATCCCCGACGAGTAGGGCCACCTCGAGGTACCACGCGGGACGCGGGCGCGGGAGGCGGACCGACTGAATGCCTCGGGAGGCTATGCCCAGCACCTGCCCGGCCCGGCGGGTAGCCGACCACCGGCGACGTATGCGGCGGTCCTCCCGAGCACGGGCACGGCCATCAAGCCGGGAGCGTTCCAGGGCGGCCGCGCCGGCCCCGCCGCATCAAGGGCTCAATCGACCCACTCGGACCAGCTGACAACTCCGGCAGCCGACATGGACGGCTGTCAGATCCGCACCGTGCTGTCGGGTGGCCCCGAGCGCAGACGCAGCCATGCCTCGGCTAGCAGCGCGTGCAGCGTGAGGCCGACCCAGAAGGCCCAGGCGAACGCGCCGCGCAGGTCCATGAGGTGAGTGCCCCACAACAGCAGCACCCAGATCCGGATCGTGCCGACCCCGATCGCGACGGCATAGGCGCGGATCATCCAGGCGCGGTGACGTGTCGTGTCCCGGCTGCGGATCGCCCGGACGGCCAGGATCAGGCAGGTGATCATCCACAGCCCGAAGGTGGCGCTCGCGAGGCCCTCCCCTAGGCCCCCCACGGGGTAGCGAAGGCCAAACCCGATGGCGAACCCGGCGCAGAGCAGACCGGCGCCGACGAGGACTCGCCCCAGCCGGCGATGCAGGTCGTAGTGCCGGCGGCGGATTCGGTACGACAGCTGCCATGGCGCGCCCGCCAGGTACAGCAAGGCCGGCACGATGTGTGCGTACGCCGGCCACGGGTGTTGCACGTATGCCAGGTCGGTGGGTGAGCCAGGCAGAGTGCCGGCGCGTAGATGTCCGACGTCGGTGACGACGCGATGCACGGCGAACCCGACGATCAGCAGGCTGGGGACAGCGACAAGCGCGAGCAGCCAGGTCTGGGCTGGTGACCATCGAGTTGCTTGGCGTTGGCTTTGACCAACCATCTGTTCGCACCTATCCCTATTCGTCTTCGGGGCAGCACTCTTCAGAGCAGCACACGGTTGAGGAAGCCGGCGATCGCGTCGTCGACCTGGGTGCCATGTGTTCCGGACGGCAGCGCCAGGGCATGGTCGTATCCGGGACCAGCACGACCTCGGGACCGGGGTGGGCGGCCGCAATGGCTCCGGTGGTTCCGGTCGGGAAGACCGGATCGTCCTTGGCGCTGATCAACAGAAGAGGTCCCGGGAAGGCGCTGACCAGCTCCACTGTCGGAGAGCCATCCCGCCGCGACGGACCGCCGCTGACGGACACTCCGCCCACCCGCGGGCCGGAGCTGGGCGCGCCGCCGAGGCCCTGGCCCCCGAGCACGACCCCCCGCGCGCCGCTGCCGAGCAACAACACCGGCGTCACGGCGTCGGCCGAGATCGGCGAGAGCAGGTAGGCGCCTTCCGCCGGTTGCCGGCTCCAGACCGACCCGCCCGAAGGCGCCGTACGCCCGTTGCTGATTCCTGGCATGACTGTCCGTCCTGGCCTGGCCCTGGACTTTGGGGCCAGTGCCTGCCCCCTGTAGAGTTACTGCATGTTCGCAGTACCGCCTCATCACTATGGTGCGAGTTCGTAGCACCGAGGTCAAGGCCGTCGATGAACAACGGCCGTTGCCTCATTTGGGAATCAACGTCCTGCTCGACGTGTGGTCGGTCTCGCAGGCTGTCGGCAATCTGCTCAACGCCGCGCTGGCACCGAGCGGGCTGAACGCCGACGAGTTCGCGATCTACTCGCTCCTGGCCCGACAGGGCCCGCTGACGCCAACCGAGTTGTCTCGTCAGATGGCGGCGCCGCCGACGACCGTCTCCAGCTACATCAACCGGTTCCACCAGCGCGGACACGTCCAACGCAACCCCAACCCGCGTGACCGACGCTCCTATCGCGTCAGCCTCACCGACCGGGGACGTGAAACGCATCGAGCGGGCGCGGCGCTGTTCATGCCAGTGCTGCGCCAGCTCGTCGAGGATCTCGGCCCCGCTGAACCAGAGATTCGGGCGTCCCTGGCGCTGCTGCGCAACCGGTCGGATGACCTGTACAAGACCATGACCTCGGGTGACAAGGCCACCACGCCAATCGGAGAGCACGACAAGGAGGCACTCCAATGACCGGGTACGTCCTCGGCGCAGGGGAGGGCAGCACATACGACTGGCGCGGAGCCCGGGTGGCGATCAAGGCTGCCGCCACTCACACCCATGCCCAGCTGGCCGTGATGGAGAGCACCTACCCGGCGGGGCTCCTCGTGCCTGAGCATTTCCACGACGGCGAGGACGAGATGCTCTACATCCTCGCCGGAACCCTGGAGGGCTCCTGTGGGGACGAGTCATGGCAAGCCGCTGCCGGTTCCTTTGTGTTCGTCCCCCGCGGGATCACCCACGGCTTCACCGTCACCAGCGCCACCCAAGCCCGGGCACTGGTGATCGTCGGACCGCCCAAGCTCGACGCCCAAGTCATCGCCGGTGGGACGCCCGTCTGATGGCTGGCGAATCGTGGTGGGCGATGCCTGGCCCGATGACCGATCTGTCCGCCCATCGGGCATGGGTCGAGCATCTGCCCGAGGACATCGGTCGGCTGCGGGCAGCCGTGAGCCAGATGCTCATCCACCCCGCGCTCACCAAGCTGTACCGACTCGATCTCGATGGGCTACGGGCCCGGGAGGTGCAGCTGCGCCCGGCCGCGGACATCGTCGACGCGGTCTTCGCCCGCGCCACTGGTCACGGTTCAGCTCGCCGAGCGACTGGCGTGTGTCGCGGCTTCGTGGTGGTGTTCGTGGCGATCCTCCGACAAGCGGGGGTCAGTGCTGGCAGCTGGTGCGTTCCGGCGACATCGACGCGAGCGACTGCGGGTCTCCGCCGGATCTGTGGGGCGCTGACATGGTGCGCGGCAACATCGTCCGCGACTGCGCCGCGCTCGCGCGTGCCGAAGCTCGCTCCGTGGGACACGTGGGGGGGCGATAGACGCCGCGGGGGTGGACGACCGGTTCTACGACGAGCTCGCCGCCGAGGTCGGCGACGACCCCCGCCGGACATCGTCCAGCGATGGGCTCGCGACCCCCGGATCGCGGTGCCAGCGACAGTCGTCAGCCGCCACAACGGCGGGGCCGTGCCCACTGCCGTGACCGTGTGACTGAAGCAGCGGACGCGGTCGGCATGAAGGGATCGCACCCCAGCATCGCCCGGCGGCGATATCGAGCCGACGTGCAGCCAGTTGCTCCTCGGCGAGTATGACGACGAGGGCCGGCCAGACCACCCACGGGCCCGTCAGCTCATCAGCAAGTCTGTCGAACCGCAGGCCACCCGCGCGCCCGAGGGTGGATCCGCACCGCGCCTACGGGGCTCCACTCACGGTGCTCGGGGCCTACCGCGACGCCGGAGATCCCGTGAGCCGCCGCGGAACAACTACAGGCTTGAGTCGGTTACACTCATATATACCGAGCGTCATCGAGGCAGGTTCGATGGCGGCATTGGACCAAGGAGTGACGACCATGGCACGTTTTGACCCTTTCCGTGAGATGGACCGGTTCTTCACCGACAGCCTTCGGGGCCCGGCGGGTGCCGTGATGCCCATGGACCTGTACCGATCCGGAGAGAAGTTCGTCGCGTTGATCGACCTTCCCGGAGCGGACCCGGGGACGATCGACATCGACGTCGAGGACCGCACTCTGACCGTGCGCGCCGAGCGTCGCGGAGTCGAGGTCGAAGACGCCAAGTGGCTCTCCCACGAGCGCGTGACGGGCACCTTCGCTCGCCAGCTGGCCCTGGGTGCGGGTCTTGCGCTGGACCGGATCGAGGCCGACTACAAGGACGGCGTCCTGATGCTGACCATCCCGGTGGCTGAAGAGGCCAAGCCGCGCAAGATCACCGTCAGCCACGCTGGCTCGAGCGAGCCTGCGGCCGTGGAGAGCTGACGCAGGCAGGGCGTTCGGAACCCTCGCCTGTCGACGCACCCAACCGCTGACCACCCAGCACAGAGCTGATCCACGCAGCACAGCAGCGAGGGGCTTACCCAACGGGTAAGCCCCTCAACGCTTTCGGTCACGCCAGCCGCGGGGCATCGTCGAAACCAGGCGCCGCGGCGGGCGCTAGTTCGGGAGGTCAATCGGGACGCATAGCGCGCGTTTGACCAGCCCAACTGCTGGCGCGTATCCCGGCTCCCCGCGAAGGTGGGCGCACGGGCAGGGGGATCCGGGCGCTGGCGTGATCCTCAGCGGGCTTGGGCGGCCAGCGCGGGGTCCAGGGCTCGACGGCCGGCTTGGAAGGCCTGGCGGTTGAGGTCTAGATGCGTAGGGGGCACGCGGGCCGACAGAACTGAGTCCCACTCCTGCTCAGGCAGGCCGACCAGGTCAGACAGTGCGCCCAACAGCACGACGTTGGCAACGTTCTTGTTGCCGAGCTCGGTCGCGATCCCGACCCCATTGATCCAGTACGCCCGCTGGCCCGCCGCGGCGAACAGCCGCCCGATCTGCTCGTCCAGCGGATACGTGCCGCCACCGGTGATGACGGTCAGCGGTTCGATGGCGTGGTCGTTGATGATGACGACACCCTCGGGCGCGAGCAGGTCGGCATAACGCACCGCCTCCATCTTCTCGAAGGCGACGAGGATGTCGGCCCCGCCCTTGGGGATGATCGAGGAGAACACCTGCCGTCCCCAGCGCAGGTGCGACACGACGCTGCCGCCCCGCTGCGACATGCCGTGCACCTCGGCCTTCTTGACGTCGTAGCCGAGCTTGAGGCCAAGCTCAGCGAGGATGTCGCTGGCCAGGATGGTCCCTTGGCCGCCGACGCCGACGAGCGCAATGCTGATGTCTGAGCCCAGAAGCGACTGCATGGCGACTCCTTACCGTGACCCGGCGTGCTCGAGGACCTGCTCGCGGAACAGGATCGCGTCGCGCGGGCAGACCTGGGCGCAGATCTCGCAGCCCGTGCACGTGGCGGCGTCGATGAGCGCGAGTGGACGCTGGGTGCGTGGATCCAGCTCCTCGGACTTGAGGATCGACGGGCAGCCGATCCGGAAGCAGATCGTGCAGCCGTTGCAGCTGTCACCCACCTCGAGCGGCAGGTAGGTCGACTTGGCCGTGGGCAGGAGCGCGCACTCCTCCTTGACGATGAGCACCGCCGGCCCCTCGAGCTTGATCCAGGCCCTGAGCTTCTTGTCCACGGCCTTGACGTCGTAGGACGACAGGGTCACGACGCGTTCCTCGGGGAAGCCGAAGGAGCGGACCACGGCAGCAATGTCCACCTCGACCGTCGGCTTGCGCTGCAGCGTCATCCCGGTGCCGGGGTTCTCCTGGTGCCCGGTCATGCCGGTGATCCGGTTGTCCATGATGATCGTGATGACGTTGCTCTGGTTGTAGATCACGTTGAGCAGCGCCGGAATCCCGGTGTGGAAGAACGTCGAGTCGCCGATGACCGCGACGTGGCGCTCGGCGTCGCCGGCCTGCGCCGCGCCGTGCGCGACGGCGATGCTCTGACCCATGCACCCGGCCGTGTGCAGCGCGTCGAGCGGCTCACCCATGCCGAGCGTGTAGCAGCCGATATCGCCGTTGACCGGAACGCCCAGCTTGTGCAGCACGTAGAAGGTCGAGCGGTGCGGGCAGCCCGGACACAGGATCGGCGGGCGACCCGGCAGGCTGGCCAGCACGGTGAGGTCCAGCGTGGGCCGGCCTTCGGGCGTCGCTGTCGGTATGCCGTTGCTCGCAGCCGGTATGCCGGTGCCCTCAGGTATGCCGTCCACCTCACCTGGGCGAGGCGGCGCCGACTCGTCGGCCGCCAACAGCCCCGCCGCACGAGCCGACATGCGTACCGACCCCGGATCGAGCTCACCGGTCACCGGGAAGATCGACTTGGTCATGGGATAGGTCGGCGCCGCACCGTCAGGGCGGTAGACGTCGATGCCCATGAGGCGGACCTGCTCCTCGACGAACGGGTCCAGCTCCTCGATCACGATGAGTCGCTGGACCTGGTCCGCGAAGTCGGCGATCAGCCGCTGGGGCAGCGGGTACACCATGCCGAGCTTGAGGATGCTCGCCTCGGGGAACACCTCGCGGGCGTAGTTGTACGAGACGCCACTGGTGATGATGCCCAGCTCGTCGCCGCGGAACTCGGCCCGGTTGGCCGGGAAGGTCTCGGCGAACTTCGCGATCTGGACGAGGCGCTCCTCGATCACGGGGTGGCGCGCCCTGGCCACCGCCGGCAGGAGGGCGTACTTCTTCTGGTTGCGCACGTACGTGTCCGGCACGGGCATGCGCCTGCGGGTCTCGCCGACTTCCACCGGTGAGCTGGTGTGACAGACGCGCGTCGTCGTGCGGAACAGAACCGGGGTGTCGAACTGCTCGCTGATGTCGAATGCCGCGGCCATCAGGTCGTGGCAGTCCTGGCTGTCCGCGGGGTCCAGGCACGGCACCCGCGCGAACTTGGCGTACTGGCGGTTGTCCTGTTCGTCGGAGGAGGAGTGGTTCGCCGGGTCGTCGGCAGACACGATGACCAGGCCGGCCTCGACACCGGTCATGGCCACGTGGAAGAACGCGTCGGACGCCACGTTGAGCCCGACGTGCTTCATCGTCGCGAACGCCCGCCGCCCCGCGTATGCCGCGCCGATCGCAACGTCCAGGCCCACCTTCTCGTTCGGAGACCACTCGGCATACCCGTCCGGGTAGCGGGCGAACTCCTCCAAGATCTCGGTGCTGGGGGTGCCGGGGTACCCGGCTGCAACGACGGCCCCAGCCTCCCAGGCGGCCCGGGCGACCGCCTCGTTCCCTGACAGCAGCCGTCTCATGCCGCGCCTCCATTCCTCGTGGGTCCTTCTCAGGGTCGGCGAGGGCGCATACCCGCGACAGTGCCTTTCGTCCCGTGGAATGGCTCACACGCCCAGGGTCTGCAGACAGCGCCGAGTCGCCCCAACCAACCTGTGAAAGCGCAACGAATCCCGTGACAGTAGTGCCGTGACCGCGGTTGCGACGTAGATTCGGTGGGTGACCCAGGCGGCATCCCCGCTGGTGGCGGGCACACCCGATAAACCGCCGCCAACCGAGCAGCCCAAGCAGCGCTGGCGGCGTTACCGGTGGCCGGCGCTGGCGATCCTGCTCGCAGTGATCGCTGTGGGTGGGCTGGCGATGTGGCGAATCAGTTCCAGCGGCCCGGCCCCGTTGACCCGGGCCGATGTCGATGCCCAGGTCCGGCAGAGGCTGGAGCAGGCCCAGCGTGAGGAGCGCGCCGCCCCACCGGACGCGGCGACCGCATACCAGACCATCCTGCCCTCCCTGGTCATCATCACCAGCGAACGCGCCGGGGGCGGCTCGGACGCCGAGGTGCGCCTGGGCGCGGGCGTCGTCGTCAACGCGGACGGCTCGATCCTCACCGCGTTGCACGTGGTCGACGGTGCGCAGCAGGTGAAGGTGCGCTTCGTCGACGGCACCCAGTCGACGGCACAGGTGGCCACCCGCCAGGCGGCCAACGACATCGCCGTGCTGACCGTGCAGCAACAACCCACTGTCATTGTGCCTGCGGTCCTCGGCGGGGGCGCCCAGGTCGGCGACGCCGTGTTCGCCGTGGGGCACCCGCTCGGGCTCACCCAGACACTGACCGCCGGGGTCGTCTCGGCGCTGAACCGCTCGATCAAGGTCGGCGACAACCGCAACCTCGACGGGCTCATCCAGTTCGACGCCGCAGTGAACCCCGGCAACAGCGGCGGCCCGCTGCTCAACCGGGACGGGCAGGTCATCGGCATCGTGACCGGCCTGGCCAACCCGGCGCAGCAGTCCTTCTTCGTCGGGGTCGGCTTTGCCGTGCCGATCGCCACTGCAGGCGGCGCCGCCGGCAGCCCGCAGCAGTAGCCCGACCACTACGAGCCCCCAGACCCACCTACCCAGGACAGACATGGACCCGCAACAGCCCGAGCACCCGCTGGAGCAGACCCTCTACCAGGTCAAGAAGACGATCGTCGGGCAGGACCTGCTGCTGGAGCGGATGCTCGTCGCGCTGCTGGCCCGAGGACATCTGCTCGTCGAGGGTGTGCCGGGGCTGGCCAAGACCATGGCGATCAAGACCCTCGCCAAGGCAACCGGTGGGCAGTTCCAGCGCATCCAGTTCACCCCCGACCTGGTGCCGGCCGACGTCATCGGCACCCGGATCTACAACCAGCGCGAAGGCGAGTTCCAGGTCTCGCTCGGCCCGGTGTTCGCCAACCTCGTGCTCGCCGACGAGATCAACCGGGCGCCGGCGAAGGTGCAGAGCGCGCTCCTTGAGGTCATGCAGGAACGTCAGGTCACCATTGGGCGCGAGACCTTCCCGGCGCCCGACCCGTTCCTCGTCATGGCGACCCAGAACCCCATCGAGTCCGAGGGCACTTACGCGCTGCCCGAAGCCCAGGTCGACCGCTTCATGCTCAAGGTCCTCGTCGGCTACCCCACCTCCAGCGAGGAGTTCGTCGTCGTCGAGCGGATGACCTCGGCGCTCGAGCCCACGGTGGCGGTGATCGACCCAGAGGCGCTGCGCGGCTACCAGCGCGCCGCCGACGCGGTCTACGTCGACCCCGCGGTGATCGAGTATGCCGTGGCGCTGGCCACCGCGACGCGCGATCCGGCGTCGGTCGGCCTGCCCGACCTGGCCCGGTATCTCTCCTTCGGTGCCAGCCCGAGGGCTCCGATCAGCCTGGTCCTGGCCGCCAAGGCGCTCGCCTTCCTCCGCGGGCGCGACTACGCGCTGCCGGTCGACGCGCGCGACCTGGCGCGCGACGTGCTGCGTCACCGCATGGTGCTCTCCTACGAGGCCCTCGCCGACGACGTCTCGCCCGACGACCTGCTCGGGCCGGTCCTGGCCGCCGTGCCGCTGCCCAACATCCCCCTGCGCGAGCGGGGCACCCCTGCTGGCGGACCCCCGCCCGCGGCTGCCCCCTTGCGGGCCCCCACGCAGGCGCCACCGCCGCCGGCCGGACCGCCGCTGCCCGGCACGCACGTCACCAGCACCCAGCTGACCGGATCGCCATGGACCAGACCGGCACCCTGACCCCCGAGCGGGTCCTGCGGCGCCTCGAGTGGCGAGTCATCCGCCGACTCGACGGGCGCCTGCAAGGCGACTACCGCACCCTCTTCCGCGGCACTGGCGTGGACTTCATGGACCTGCGCGAGTATGAGCCCGGCGATGACCTTCGGCACATCGACTGGAACGTCACCGCGCGCATGGATACCCCGTACGTGCGCGAGTACGTCGAGGACCGTGAGGTCACCGCCTGGCTGCTGCTGGACCGCTCGGCGTCGATGGGGTTCGGGCCGGTCGACCGGCAGAAGCACCTGGTCGTCACCGAGGTTGCCGCAACGATCGCCCAGCTGTTGACCCGGGGGGGCAACCGCGTCGGGGCGATCCTGTTCGACAACGCGGTCGAGCGCATGATCCCTCCGGGCCACGGGCGGGGCCAGGTGCTGCGGATCATGTCCCATCTCATGGTCGCGCCTCGCCCGGCGAGTGGGTCGACCGATCTCTCGGTGCTGCTGCGCGCCGCCCTCGGGGTGGCCCGGCGCCGGTCCGTCGTTGTCATCGTCTCGGACTTCATCAGCGAGCCCGGATGGGAGCGCCCGCTCGCGTTGCTGGCCCGCCGCCACGACGTCGTCGCTCTGCAGGTCGCCGACCCGCGCGAGTTCGAGCTGCCGGCGGTGGGCATGATCTACGTCGAGGACGCCGAGACCGGGGAGCAGATCTTCGTCGACACCGACGACGTCGCCTTCCGCAACCGGCTGCGGGAGGCCGCGCAGCAGCGCCAGAGCGCTTTGCATGAGGGGGCCCGATCGGCGGGCACAGACCTGTTCACCATCGGCACGGACGAGGACCTGGTGCGAGCGCTGGCCCGCGTCGCCGAGCTGCGCAAGCGGAGACGGCAATGAGCTTCGCCTGGCCGTGGATGCTGCTGTGCCTGGTCGCCGTGCCGGCGCTGGTGCTGGGCCACCGGCGCCTGGTCCGCCGGCGGGAGACGCGGCGAGGCGAGCTGGCCGCGCAGGGATTCGTGCCGGCGGGAACGGCATACCGTGGCCGGCGAAGCCACCTCGCGCCGGCGCTCGTCCTGGCTGCCCTCACCCTGCTCATCGTGGCGACGGCCCGCCCGCAAGCCACGATCGCAGACCCGCGACGGGAAGGCACCGTGGTCCTCGCGTTCGACGTCTCGACGAGCATGGCGGCCAAGGACATGTCGCCCACCCGTCTGGAGGCAGCCAAGGCGGCAGCCCGCAGCTTCGTCGAGCGCCAGCCCTCCTCGATCCGCATCGGCGTCGTCGCCTTCGGCGAAAGCGGCCTG
>JBIOUP010000012.1:0-4273 GCA_044867305.1 Dermatophilaceae bacterium | reverse complement strand
CACAAATCACCGCGGTCAAGGCCAACTTGATATACACCTTTTGCGAAGATTTCACCAAAGAGTCCCTTCCCGTCGATCGCGCACCGACAGCCCCGAGTATGCCGAGAACCCCCCAATCCCGCTCGTCGTCATCCACAGGCTTGCCGGGCACCATACGGCCCCCGAATCGAGTCCCCTCAAGGGGGGAGGCCGCATCGACAGCGCTGGACAGGGACCGACCACGCCCCTTGGTGCGCCGTCAGCCCGCGCCGATCGCTCCCCCGCACATCGCCGACGCAGCGCAGCCCCCAGCCTGAGGCCCGGTTTGCCCCGTCTAGGGCCAGACGGACATGTCGGTGCAGAGCTCTCCGCGGGCTGCTGAGCCCGCGCGACTGGATCCCCACCTCCGCCGGCCGGCTAAGGACGGCTTCCGGCCGGCTACAGACGGCTCCGGCCGGCCACGAACGGCCAGCCGAGCGCGACCAGCCACACTGGACTATGACCAACCGCCTAGCCAGCGCCCTGAGCCCCTACCTGCGCCAACACCAGGACAACCCGGTCGACTGGCGGGAGTGGAGCCCGGAGGCCTTCGCCGAGGCCCGCCGCCGCGACGTGCCGGTATTCCTTTCGGTCGGGTACGCCGCCTGCCACTGGTGCCACGTGATGGCGCACGAGTCCTTCGAGGACGAGCAGGTGGCCGCCGCTCTGGCCGAGGGCTTCGTCTCGGTGAAGGTGGATCGGGAAGAGCGCCCGGACGTGGACGCGGTCTATATGGCGGCCACCACCGCCATGACTGGCCAGGGCGGCTGGCCGATGACGGTGCTGATGACGGCTGACGGCGAGCCGTTCTGGTGCGGCACCTACCTGCCGCGGCCCAACCTCCTCGCCCTCCTTGCAGCCGCAAGCGACGCATGGCGAACCCGCCGCCCCGACATCGACAAGAGTGCCGCGCAGGTAACGGACGCGATTCGGTCGGTCTTTGCTCCTACCCCCGGCCGCGCGGTCGACGGATCCGTGCTGGAGTATGCCGTCAAGGCGCTAGCGGCGGGGTTCGACGCCGATCACGGCGGGTTCGGGGGCGCACCCAAGTTTCCCCCCTCCATGGTCCTGGAGTTCCTTCTCCGGCACCACGCCCGCACCCGCACACCCATCGCTGTCCAGATGGTCGACGAGACCTGCCAGGCGATGGCTCGCGGTGGCATGTACGACCAGCTAGGCGGCGGCTTCTCCCGGTATGCCGTGGACGCCGCCTGGGTGGTCCCGCACTTCGAGAAGATGCTCTACGACAACGCCCAGCTGGCCCGCGTCTACGCGCACTGGTGGCGACTGACGGCCAACCCCCTCGGCGAGCGCGTTGCACGTGAAACATGCGACTTCATGCTGCGCGACCTGGGGACCCGCGAAGGTGCCTTTGCCGCCTCGCTCGACGCCGACACCCAGGGCGTGGAAGGCCTGACCTATGCCTGGTCGCCGGCTGAGCTCGCCGAGGTCCTCGGACCGACCGAAGGCGCCCGCGCTGCCGAGCTGCTCGGAGTCACGCCGGAGGGCACGTTCGAGCGCGGCCGCTCCACCCTGCGCATGGTGCGCGACCCGGACGACGCGGGATGGTGGCGACGCACCCGCCAGCGGTTGTTCGAAGCACGACTGGCCCGGCCGCAGCCACCCCGCGACGACAAGGTGGTGACCTCCTGGAACGGCTTGGCCATCGCCGCCCTCGCCGACGTCGGGGCCCTGCTCGGTGAGCCCCGCTATGTCGACGCAGCGGCCGCGGCGGCCGACTTTGTCCTGACCACGCACCTGCAGGGCGCCTCCTTGCGACGGGTCTCCCGTGACGGAAGGGTGGGAGCGGCTGCGGCGGTGGCCGACGACTACGGCAACCTCGCCGAGGGGCTGCTCGTGCTGCACCAGGCGAGCGGTGACTCCCGGTGGCTGCGGGCTGCCGACCTGCTGCTCACGGCGGCGATCGAGCGCTTCGCAGACGGCTCCGGCATCGTCCGCGACACGGCCGCCGACGGGGAGCAGCTGGTCGCCGTTCCGCACAACGTCGCCGACAACGCCGAGCCCAGCGGGCAGTCCGCTCTGGCCGGCGCCCTCCTCACCTACGGTGCACTCACCGGGTCGACACGTCATCTCGGCCTCGCCGAAGCAGCCCTGACAGCCGGCGGGACGGTCGCACTGCGAGACCCGCGTTTCGCTGGCTGGACCCTCGCCGTCGCCGAGGCCAACGCAGCCGGGCCGCTCCAAGTCGCCGTCGTTGGCGAGAGCGAGCTGGCCGCACCCCTCCTGGCAGTGGTCCGGGCGAGCCCCTCACCCGGCCTGGTCTACGCGGCGGGCAGGCCGGACGCCGCCGGCATACCCCTGCTGGCAGACCGGCCGCTGGTGGCCGGCTCCGCCGCGGCATACGTCTGCCGAGGCTTCGTCTGCGACCGTCCAGTGACCACCCCGGACGCGCTGCGCGAGGCGCTGGCCGGTTAGCCGGTTCAGAGGTCGAACGCCTGCCAGCCGGGCGCCTCACGCTCGAACGCCGCCCGAGCGCGCTCACCACCGACGAACAGCGCGGTGGCCCAGATGTCGCTCCAGAGCAGGTCGGTACCGACGACCGTCGTCGAGCCCGGCCGCGAAACGGGCTGACCACTGAGCGGGTCATGCAGGTGGGCCCCCCGAGCCGCCGTGCCGCTGGTGGCCACCGCGCCCTGGACGATCGGCACGACGCGGGCAATCCGGCTGCGGTCGTGGGGGTCCTCGACCCCGACGCGCCAAGGCCCGGCGTCAGAACCAGTGGGCGGCACGTGTCGGTGGCGCCCGGCCAGCACGTCGCCCCCCGCGTTGACGCACCACGACACGCCCGGCAGGGTGGCCAGGACCTCGGCTGCCCGGTCGACCGCCCAGCCCTTGACCAGTCCCGTAGGGTCGAAGCGCAGTATGCCGGCTGCGTCCGGCAGGCAGGTCGTGAAGGCCCCGCCGGTGCGGGCTCGAGCAAGCTCGCCCAGCCGAAGGGACTCCGCCACGAGCGGATCGCACTCGGAGAGAGCCAGCTCCCCGCGGCGAAGCCGGCTGACTTGAGACCCGGTCTGCCACGTGGAGAACAGCTCGTCCATGCCTTGCAGGTGCGCGAACGCTGCGGCGACTGCCCGTTCCACCTCGCCGGCCCGCAGGTCCGCGCCGCGCAGGTGAATGCTGACCGGCAGCCCCATGATCTGCTCGACCCAGGCGCGCCGACTCACAGGTGCGCGAGGTCCAGGGCCGACTGAAGGGACTGGATGTATGCCGTGGAGGTCACCGTGGCTCCGGACACCGTGTCGATATCTGCGCTCTGGGCATCGAGCACCTCGCGGTTGAGGATGGGCACGGCACGCGCGTTGGCCTCCACATCGCGGGGGTTGCGGTTCGGCGCCTCGAGCACCGTCGCGGCCGTGACCCGCCCGTCAGAAACCGTGATCTGGACCTGCACGTTGCCGTAGCGGCTCGTGGCCGGGGCCCCGGCATACGTCTGCGTCCCCAAGCCCTGGCTGCCGCCCGTCGCAGCCCCGAGCTGCGCGGTTGCCTGGCTGTTGGCGGAGGTCGAGGTGCGGTAGCTGAACAGCAGAACCACAAGGACGACAGTGCCGGTGGCCCACAGGACGATGCGCCGCATGGTCGTGCCCTCCGTCCTGGCTCAGTACGCGAACCGCTCGATGTGGATGTTGGCCTCCGGTATGCCGTTGGCCCGGGCAGCCGCTGCCACGAAGGCCATCCACTGCGGGTTGCCACAGATGAAGACGTCGTGGTCTGCCAGGTCCGGGACCAGATGCGCCAGGGCCGCCGCGTCGGTGAGGTGCGCGGCCGACTGGGGCAGCCAGCTTGGCCGGTCGGCGACCCGGGGCCCCAGCACGGTGAAGACGCGTGTGCCACGGGCGGCCGAGAGGGCGGCCAGCTCGTCGGCGAACAGCACATGGTCGGTGCCGTGCGCTCGGTAGATCAACGTCACGTCGCCGGGTTTCTGGGGCAGCTCCTCCAGCAGCGCCCGAAGCGGGGTGATGCCGATGCCGCAGGCCAGCAGGACCACCTTGCGCCTGGTCCGCACCCCGGCGTGCAGCCGCCCGTACGGTCCCTCCAAGAGCACCCGCGAGCCGATCTTGAGCTTGGCCAAGGCGGCGGACCCGTCGCCGATGTGGGCCGCCGTAATCCGCAAGGTGTGCCCGTCAGGCGCTTCCGAGAGCGAATAGGGGTGCGCTCGGGTCGAGCCAGGGTTGCCGAGAAAGCGCCAATGGAAGAACTGGCCCGCCGCAACGGGAAGGCGGGCCAGCTTCCGCCC
>JBIOUP010000011.1:0-14787 GCA_044867305.1 Dermatophilaceae bacterium | reverse complement strand
GCGGTCCGCCGGGATGGTTCCCACCCCACTCGTGGTGACGAACATCCGGTCGGCCGCACCTTTGGGGACGACCTTGGTGTCCCCGGTCACGAGGGCCACGCCGGCTGCCTCCGCTGCAACACGCATGTCCTGGACGACCCCGCGCAGCTCCTCGATCGGCAGCCCCTCTTCCAGGACGAAGGCCACCGCGAGCCAGCGGGGCACGGCGCCCATGACGGCGAGGTCGTTGACCGTGCCGTGCACGGCGAGGTCACCGATCGACCCGCCGGCGAACCGCAGCGGTGTCACGACGAAGGAGTCGGTGGTGAACGCGAGCCGCTCGCCGTCGGGCACGGGCAGGACCGCGCTGTCGCCGAGCGGGTCCAGCAGCGGGTTCTGGAATGCACTGAGGAACACTGCGTCGAGCAAGGCCGCCGAGGCCGACCCACCGGCGCCGTGGGCAAGCGTGATGACCTCGTCGGTGAGGCGGGGCTGGCGCCTGCGAAAGGCCTCGGCGCGGTCGTACGCCGCCCCCTCGTCGCGCGGCGGTCCAGCGCGCATCTCGCCGGTCATCGACGGGTTTCCTGCGGCGTCCTCATGGGTCGTTGACTTTACTGGCCTCTTCAGCGGGGAGGTTTCCGATACCCCCGGCACTGTCCAGCCGACAGCTCCTGGAGTTTGTATCGGCTCCACGATGCATCATGGAGCCGCTCACAGGTCCTTGAGTTTGCGGTGCAGGTAGGCCAGCCCCACCGCGGCCTGCCCGAGTGACAAGCCACCGTCGTTGGGCGGGACGAGCCGGTGGGTGAGTGCCCGCATCCCCCGGTCGGCCAACGCGGCGACGGTCAGGCCGGTGAGCAGCCGGTTCTGGAAGACGCCCCCGGTCAGCCCGACGCTTCCCGACGCGCAGCGGGCCCGGGCGGCCAGGTCGGCGCAGCCTTCGGCGAGGGCGACATGGAAGGCGTAGGCGAGCTCCCCCGGGTCGGCGTGCTCGCGTACCGCCGCGTCCACGCCGGCGAGCACCGGTCGAGGGTCAAGCACGGCCATTCCCGCGGACGTGGTCTCGACCGGCATACCGAGGCCCCAGCGTTCGACGATGCGCCTTTGGTATGCCGGCTCGCCGGCTCGCGCGCGACACCACCGCGCCGCCCGGGTCTCCAGCTCGATGGCCGCCTGCGCCTCGTAGGTCACCCGGTGGCGCACGCCGAGCAGGGACGCGACGACGTCGAAGAGGCGACCGACGCTGCTCGTCGCAACCCAGCCTGAGCTCGTGCCTGGAAGCGCGGCAAGCAGCCTCGCCTCGTCGTCGGTGAGCTCCTCGGCGACCGGGGTTCCCGGGGCGAGCGGCATACCGGCTGCCGCCATTGCGGCGGCGGCCATGCGCACTGGGTTGCGTACCCCGGCGTCGCCGCCCGGAAGCGGCAGGGTGGCCAGGTGTCCCAGGCGCGCACACGTCGTGCCGCCGTCCCCGAGCTGCAAAAGCTCGCCACCCCAGATCGTGGCGTCACACCCGTACCCGGTGCCGTCGAAGACCAGCCCGACGAGTGGCTCGTCGAGCCGTCGATGCTCGGCGGCGAGCGAGGCAAGGTGCGCGTGGTGGTGCTGCACGTCGAGCAAGGGGACTCCGAGCGCCGCGCTGCGGTCTCTCGCCCAGGCCCGACTCAGGTATGCCGGGTGCAGATCGGCGACGACAAGAGCCGCGTCGGCGCGGTGGAAGCGCTCGGCCTGGGCCACGGCCCGTTCGTGGGCGGCGCGGCTCTCGAGGCTGCCCAGATCGCCGATGTGGGCCGAGACGAAGGCCAACCCGTCGCGCACCAGGGTGACGGTGTTCTTCAGCTCGGCACCGGCGGCCAGGACCACCCCACCGGGCCCGTTGCCGCGCTCGGCCAGCTGTACGGGAAGCGGAGCGTATCCGCGCGAGCGCCGAACGGGCAGCGGCTGGTCGTCGCCGTCGAGGGTCATGACGGAGTCCTCGCAGGGCACCGCGATAGGCCTGTCGTGGGTAAGGAACAGGTCGGCGATTCGGCCCAGCCGCGCCACCGCGTCGGCGTCGCCGACGCACAGCGGCTCCCCGCTTCGGTTGCCCGAGGTCATGACCAGCACCAGTGGTGCACTCGGGCCCTGCATGAGCAGCACATGGAGCGGCGAGTACGGCAGCAGCAGGCCGAGGTCGTCCAGGCAGGGGGCCACCTGCTCACAGACGAGCCGAGAGGACGGCCGGCGTCGCGGCACGATGACGATCGGCCGCGCCGCACTGGCAAGGAGCCGGCTGGCCCCCTCGCTCAGCTCGGCGACCGACTGTGCCGTTGCCAGATCGGCGGCCAGGACGGCGAACGGCTGGTCGGGGCGGTGCTTGCGCGCGCGCAGCCGGGCGACGGCTTCGGGGTCACCGGCATGGCACGCCAGGTGGTAGCCACCGATCCCTTTCACCGCGACGATCCGGCCGCCGGCGAGGGCCCGCTGGGCGGCGGCGAGCGCCTCGTCGGCGTTGGCGGTGAGCAGGGACCCGTCGGGAGTCCGGGCGGCGAGCGTCGGCCCGCAGTCGTGGCAGGCGACCGGCTGGGCGTGGTAGCGGCGGTCGAGTGGGTCGGCGTACTCCGCCGCGCATGCGGGGCACATCGCGAACCCCGACATGGTCGTGGCCGGCCGGTCGTAGGGCAGGTCCAGGGTGATGGTGAACCGGGGTCCGCAGTTGGTGCACGTGATGAACGGATGCCGGTAACGACGGTCAGCGGGGTCGGCGAGCTCGCGCAGGCAGTCGGCGCAGGGCGCCGTGTCGGGCGCCACGAGCGTGCGTCGGCCGGCGTCCGCGGTGCTCTCGACGATGGTGAACCCAGTAGCCCCCGTCGGCGGCGCGCGGTCCGCGCGGACTGCCTCGACAACGGCCAGCGGCGGTGCGTCAGTGCGGATCCGCCGCACGAACGCGCTGACCACCTCGGGGTCTCCCTCGACGGCGACATGGACGCTGGATGAGGTGTTGGAGCACTGTCCCGCCAGGCCGAGCTCGCTGGCGAGCCGGGCGAGGAACGGACGCATCCCCACGCCCTGCACGAGCCCGGTGACGACGATCTCCAGCCGGGTCCGCACACCGGAAGTCTGCCCTGCGCGGTCGGCTCGTGGGAATCGCCGCTCGCGTGCCACTCTGTGGGCATGCACGAGCTGTCGTTGTGCCAGTCGATCTACGGGATCGTTGAGGGTGCCAGTGACGGTAGGCCGGTCATCGCCGTCGACCTGGCGGTCGGGCAGCTGCGCCAGGTCGTCCCGGACACCCTGGTGCACTGCTGGCGGCTGGTCACCGAGGAGACCGCCCTCGCCGGCTCGCGGCTGAACATCGACCACATCCCGGTGTCGTTGCGCTGCCGCCGCTGCTCGGGCGAGACCACTCTGGACGAGCACGTGTCCATCGCCTGCGGACGTTGCGGGTCCGTGGACACGACGGTCATCGGCGGTGAGGAGCTGCTCGTCACGGCGATCGAGATCGAGGACGAGGACGAGGGCGAGGAAGCCGGAGCGGAAGCCACCGCGAGGGCGGAAGGACGGTAGCCATGGGACGGTTCCACCGGCACGACGACGGCACCATGCACCTGCACGACGAGCCCTCGGGTGAGCACGTCGGGCACGCGCACGAGCCCGGGCACGCCGACATCGATCACCACGACATCGATCACCACGACGTCGATCACCACGACATCGGGCACCACGACGTCGTCCACCACGACGTCGACCATGTCGACCATGGCGACCACTCGGCATACCGCACGGGGGTCGAGCGGGTCCAGGTGCTCGAGCGGGTCTTCGGCGAGAACGACGCGGCAGCCGCCGCGAACCGCGCCGCCCTCGACGCGGCCGGGGTGCGGTGTGTCAACGTGATGTCCTCGCCCGGGGCGGGCAAGACGGCGCTGCTGGCCGTCACGCTTGCGCACCTTCGCGCCAGCGGTCAGCGAGCCGGTGTCGTCGTGGGCGACATCGAGACCTCCCTCGACGCCGACCGCCTGGGCGGGATCGGCGCACAGGTGAGCCTGGTGAACACCGCGGCCGGCTTCGGCGGGGAGTGCCATCTCGACGCACCGATGGTGGCTCGCGGGCTGCGCGGGCTGGACCTGACCGGCCTCGACGTGGTGCTCGTCGAGAACGTCGGCAACCTGGTCTGTCCGGCCGAGTTCGACGTCGGCGCGCACGACAAGGTCATGGTCTCAGCAGTGACCGAAGGCGAGGAAAAGCCGCTGAAGTACCCCGTGATGTTCCGATCCGTGGAGCTGGTGCTGGTCAACAAGATCGACCTGCTGCCGCACCTGGACGTCGACCTCGGGCTCTTCGAGCGCAACGTCCGTGCGGTGAACCCGACGGCCACGATGCTGCACGTCAGTGCCCGGACGGGGGAAGGTCTGCCCGAGTGGTACGCCTGGCTCGACGCCCGGATCGGCTCTGCCCAGCGGCAGGCTTGACGCGTGGCCCCCTATCGCGAGGTAAGCCCGATCCCCGCTCGTGAGGCGTTCGAGCAGACAAGCACCGGCGCACGGATGAGCCAGGCCGCCATCGTCCTGGCCGTGGGCGCAGCCGTCGGCGGTGACGTAGAGCGAGTCCCGGATCGGGACGTACTCGGCCTGCCCCCGGACCTCGGCCGAATCGAGCGCACGCAGCCGCTCACCGTGCAGGACGCCATCCGCGATCTGGACCTCGACCTTGCCTCGCATCGTCAGCCGGGCCTGCGCCTGCCGCTGGCCACCAGTGCGGCGCTCGCCCGCCGCCTCGTCGACAGTCCCGACACCCAGACCGCGGCCGCGCTCGTCGAGGCGAGCCTGCACAGTGACAACGCGCTTGTGCGAACCGCGGCCGCCGTGGCCGCGCTGGACACCACCGGCCCTCGCGAGGACGTCGTGGCGCGGTTGGCCGAGGGAGCCCACCACCGCGACGAGCTCACCAAGGACCTGGGGCGCACTGGACTGGCTCGCGTCGACCCGGACCACGCGGCACTGCGTCACCTCGGCGGACACCCGTCGCCGCAGACCAGCACCGTCGGCCCGTCGCACCGGGCGGTCCTCACCCACGGCACGTTCGCCGCTCGCACGAGATGGTGGCGCCCCGGCGGCGGCTTCTACACCTACCTGGACTCCCTGGCGCCGCCGCTGCACATGAATGACCCCAGCTTCGGCTGGAGCGGGCTGTACTCGGATGCGGCCCGCCAGCTGGCCGCTGACCAGCTGGTCGCCTGGACCGCCGACCAGGCTCTGGCAGGGCCGGACTTCTTCGCGCACAGTCACGGCGGAACGGTCGCCAACCTCGCCACATCCAGGGGTCAGAGCTTCCAGCGGCTCGTGCTGCTGAGCTGGCCGGTGCACGAGCAGTGGTTCCCCGATTTCACCAAGATGCGGCGGGTGCTGGACATCCGGGTGCACCTGGACCTCGTGATCGTCGCCGACCGCGGCGGCCAGACGTTCCAGCCGCCAGCAGCGCATCAGGCAATGGTGACGTCGTACGTCAACGGGTGGTTCGACCACGGCGCGACCAACGACCCCGCCTACTGGGAGCGCTACGACCTGCCGGCCAAACTGTGATGACGACTGACCTGCCGACGCGACGTGGTGGCCGGCTCGCATGAGCGCAGTGCGCTCGGCCAAGCTTCTCCTCACCGGGTCAGCGTGGCTGGTCACCGGGGCGACATCGGCCGGCCGGAGCCTGGTCTCGGCGGTCTGCGTCGGGGCGGAGGACGAGCGGGCCGTCGCCGGCATGCTGCTGGTCCGAGCGGGTGATCGCTCGGTGGCACTGATCGAGGAGGCGCTCGCTACGCCGGCCGGGTCGCCCACGCTGGTCGACGTGCTGGCCAGCATCGCCACCGCCAAGGCCAGGGCCGCCCTGGTCCGCGCCGCGCAGGCACCGCGCCCCGAGATCGCCGCCGCGGCCGCGGCCGCGCTGCAGACCCTCGACGACCTGGGCCCGACCAGCTAGAGCGAGCGCGAGAGGATCTCGTGCAGCTCCTCGTCGGTGAGCTCGACGGGGTTGGCGCGCATGCTGCTGGCTCGCTTGGCCGCATCGATCACCTCGGGCACCAGCGACTCGTCAAGGCCGTATGCGCCAAGTCCCTTGATGGCCAACGAGGCGGTGAGGTCCTGCAGCCAGGCGATGGCGTCCTGCGCGGTTGCGGCGGTCGCGCCGGTCAGCAGGGTGGCGACCTCCGGCATCCTCGCGAAGGCCGGGTGCTCCGGCGCCCGCGCCCCCAGCGCCCGGAGGTTGACGTCCATGACCGTGGGCAGCAGCGCCGCGCACACCGCGCCGTGCGGTGCCCCCAGCCGGGCCCCCAGGGCTGCGGCGAAGCCGTGCACCGCGCCGAGGCCGGAGTTGGCCAGGCACAGCCCGCCGAACAGGCTTGCCAGGGCTAGGTCCTCGCGCGCGCCGGGCTCGCCCATCTCATCGGTCCACCCCCGCGCCAGGGACCGCGATGCGCGACGTATGCCGTCCCTGGCCAACGCGTCCGTGAATGGGTTGGCGCGTAGCGACAGGAACGGCTCGATCAGCTGGGAGAGCGCATCCATCCCGCTGGAGGCGATGACCGGTCGGGGGAGGCTGGCCAGCAGGTCCGGATCGACCACGGCGACCCGGGGCAGCAGGTGCGGGCTGCGCAGGCTGGCCTTCACGCCCGCGCCGGACAGGACCGCGTTGCGGGTCACCTCCGAGCCGGTACCGGCGGTTGTTGGGACCGCGACGCAAGGCAGCCCCGGCTGGGTCAACGGACGGCCGGCGCCGATGACCTCCAGGTGCTCCATCGGGTCGCTGCCGGACCGGGCCAGGGCGGCAACCGCTTTGGCGAGATCGACGGCACTGCCACCGCCGAAGGCGAGGACACCATCGCTGGCGAACTCGGCCGAGGCCGCGAGGGCCTGCCGCAGCAGATCGACGGAGGGCTCGCCATCGGCCGGGAACCAAGCGACCGGCATACCCGCGTCCTCCAGCGCTGCGGTGACCCCTTCGGTCCGCGAGCGGGTGCGGCCGGTGACCAGAAAGACCCGGGTGACGCCGAGGTCTGCCAACGCCTTGGGCACCTCGTTTGCCCGGCCGGGGCCGAAGCGGATGTCCCCCGCAGTCGCGATGTCCAGGCGAACGCCCACCGCGTTACCAGTCCGCGTCGTCAGGCGAGCAGTTCACGTACCGGGTGCTCTCCCGCGGCCGCTCCATCATCGGGGCGACGGTGTCGCGCCAGGTCTGGTAGTGCGCCGTGTCCTTGTGCGCTGCGGCCGCAGCCTCGTCGCGGTAGCCCTCGACGAGCACGAAGTGGTTGGGGTCGCTGCGGTCGGCCAGCACATCGAAGCGGACCACTCCGGGCTCGGCTCGGCTGGCCGCCGCGTTCTCCTGCGTCGCGGCGAGGAACGCGTCCACGCTGTCCGGCACCACCGCGACGTCGACATGCACGATGAGCAGGCTGTTGGGCATGCCGCGAGCGTACCCGCGGGCACATCGGCCAGCGCAAAGTCCTGGAGTTGTCGGTTGCTCCAGCAGACATCATGGAGCAACCGACAAGTCGTTGAGTCTGCCCGCGCTCAAGCTGCGGCGGGTTTCGCCGCCGGCTCTCAGGCTGCGGCGGGTTTCGCCGCTGGCGCTGCCTCGTCCTTGGCGGCGCGCAGCCCGGGGTAGGGGCTCCACTCGCCCAGCGGCTGGGCCAGCCGGTCGGCGATGATGTGCAGGCTGTGGGGGTGATTGGCCATGCCCCAGTGGCTGGAGAGCACTTCGATGTTCTCAACCTGCCCGGCTTCCGGCTCGCACACGTGCTTCCAGTAGGTCATTCCGTCGGTCCGCGAGTAGATGACCGTGGACGGCACCGGGAGCGGGGCGGCGGCGGGCTTGAGCTCGTTCGGGTACCACACGGCGGTCCGCGCGGAGCCCATGTTGATGACCTGGCGGACCTTGTCGGGCATCGCCTGGGCGGTCAGTCGCGTGTAGACCCCGCCCATGCACCAGCCGGCGAGCGTGATCGGCTCGTGGTACTGCGCGTACAGCTTCTCGGTCTCACTCTTGATGATCTCGAGGATCGTCGCGGGCTTGCGGTACATCGTCGTCATCGGCGGGGTGTGCGTGTGGTGCCCGATCCGGGTGAGCACTCGCCGCATCTGGTTGGTGCCGATGTTCGTGCTCAGGGCGCCGGTGACGACGAGAATCGGACGGCCCTGCGGCGCGCGGTTGCGCACGAGCAGCGGCGTCGCCAACGTCAGTGCGCTGTTCTCGACGAGCATGCGCGAGGGCTCGAGGGCGGTGAAGAAGCCGGGACTGGTCAGGACGGTGGGGACGTTGTCGGGAATGATGCTCATCGTTACCTCGGTGGGCGGGAGACAGGTTTCGGGGTATGCCGGGAGGTCGGGCCGTGGGTTCGGTTGGCGTGACATCCTGAACACTCCGCTTGATATGCCAAGCATGACAGGTGCCGGCCGTCGGGCGCCAGAGCCGTCAGGGCCCGATTTCGCGTGACGGAAAGCTCGCCGGCCGGCGGCGCATCACGACCCCAACCTGTCGAAGGCCTCGAGAACCGCGCGCGCGTACACGCGATGACCGGCCCGGTTGGGGTGGAACGAGTCCCAGTAGTAGACCGGGTCCGGCACGTACGTGCGGATGTAGCTTTCGTCGGTACAGATCTCGTGGCCGGCGAACTCGTCGCGCACGTCGACGAACTGGAACCCAGCCTGGTGGGCCCGGTCCCGGAGGATGGCGTCGAGCCGATCGGTATACGCGTTGAGGCTCCGCATCTCCGGACGGGTCACGTCGACGTAACGGCTGCAGTCCCGCCGAGCGAACAGGTGTGGGTAGCCGACCACGGCGATCCGTGCGTTGGGGGCCTTCGCCGCGACCTCGCCGTACAGGGCATCCAGCTTCGTCGGCAGAAGACCCAGGTCCCGGTCCGCTAGGGCCAGCGCGGCCTCGCACTGGACCTGTGCGGTCGAGGAGCAAGCGTTCATGACGAGCCCGAAGTCGACGTCGTTACCCCCGACGCCGATCGTGACCACGTCGGTATCTGCAGAGAGCGGGCCGAGCTGCCCAAGCACGTCGGAGGTCTTCGCGCCGCTGCAGGCCTGGTAGTCCAGCTGCCAGCCTGCTCGCTGGGCCACCAGCGGCGGATAGCCGTACGGGGACCGGTAGCACGCGTCGGTGATCGGGCCGTGCGTGCCCACACCGGCGGAGTAGGAGTCCCCGATGGCGACGTAGCGCGTGCCGTCGGTGGAGGCATGGGCAGGTGGCGCCGGAGCGATCATGAACAGCACGAGGGCGCTCAGGCTGGCCATCAGGAGAGCCGGAAATCGCCGGCAGGAAACGGTCATGCCTCACCTTAGGTACTTCTCGCTGATTTCCCTCCCGGTATGCCCGACCCGACGTCTGGACTTGGTAAACCCGGCCACGGCCTGCACGCAGCTTGGCTAGCGTTGTCGCGTCTAGGTACGTCAAGCGCTGCCCTTCGGGTCAGCACAGTTTCGGGGAGCGGCGGCATGCCCACGTCCGGTCGGGGTAGTGTCCGAGCCGAATCGCGTTCGCAGCACCCACGCGCTGCGCGCCCATCACGGAGTTGACGTGTTTCTCGGGTTGCTCACCGGCTTGTCCGTCATGGCTGCAGTCGTGCTGTCTGCCCTGGCGATCTACGTCTGGCGGCGCCGGGAGGCGGCCGCCGGGCTCAGCCTGGCGGTGTTACTGCTGTCCGCGGCCTGGTGGGCGACGGCATACGCGTTGGAGCTCTGGGCGACGGATATCGGCACGCGCGGGTTCTGGGGAGAGGTCAAGTACGTCGGCATCTGCCTGCTGCCGCCGGCCTGGCTGGTCTTCGTCCTGCAGTACACCGGGCACGAGCAGGTGGTCACCCGCCGCCTGCTGTGGTTGCTGGCCATCGAACCGGTGGGGATCCTGCTCCTGCTTGCCCTGCCGGCCACTCATGACCTGGTGCGGTACTACGTGCCGACCACCGTCGGGGCGGAGATCCCGGTCGTCGGCGCCGGCCCGTTCTTCTGGGTACATCTGGTCTATGCGTACGGCATGATCCTGACCGCCCTCGTGATCTTCGTGCGCAGTATGACCAGGCTCTCGCGAGAGTACCGCGTGGCCGCGTTCGTGCTCGTGAGTGCGGCGATCCTGCCATGGATGGCAAACCTGCTCTACAACCTCGAGGTCGGCCCGTTCCAGGTGATGGACCTGACCCCGTTCCTCATGGTGCTCTGCGGGGCCGTGTTGGTGTGGGGCTTGTTCAGGGAGCGCCTGCTCAACCTATCCTCGGTCGCGTGGCGGCTCGTGGTTGCCACCAGCCCCGATGCGCTGATCCTCCGCGACGCGTTCGGCCGGATCGCGGACGTCAACCCCGCAGGCGAAGGCATGCTGGGTCGAAGTCGGGTCGATCTCATCGGCCGAAACCTCGACGACCTGCTCGCCGTCTCCGCTCTGCTGGACCCCGCACGGGCGCCCGACGGAACGTCGGCAGACCGGGACGTCGAGATCAGCATGACCGTGGACGGTGTGCCCCGGGCCTACGACGTGCGTCGGCTGCCGCTGCCCGACCCCTCCGGACGCGCGCGCTCCAGCGACCTGGTCCTGCTGCGCGACGTCACAGCACGGCGGGAGTCCGAGACGCAGCTGCACAGCCTGCTGCAGGAGCGAACCCGCGTGGCAGCCACGCTGCAGTCCAGCCTTCGGCCGACGCCGCTCCCGCGCATTCCCGGGTGTGAGCTTGCCGCGCGCTACGCGCCGGCAGGCACCGGGCACGAGATCGGTGGGGACTTCTACGACGTGTTCCCCCTAGGCCCGTGCGACTGGGGAATCGTGCTCGGCGACGTCAGCGGCAAAGGTGCGGAAGCAGCGGCCACGACGTCATTGATCCGCTACACGTTGCGGACGCTGGCCCTCGAGGAGCCGCGTCCGAGCCGAGTGCTCAGCAAGCTCAACAGCGCCCTGCTGCGTGAGGGCGACCCGGAGCGGTTCTGCACACTGGTCTTCGCGGTATGCCGCCCCGGCGACGTGTCCGTCGACCTGCAGCTCAGCCTGGCTGGTCACCCGGCTCCGCTGCTACGCCACGGCGATGGTCGCGTGGAACCCGTCGGCCTTCCTGGCAGCGCGCTCGGTCTGTTCCCGGATCCCCATCTGCGCGAGACCTCCCTGCGCCTGCTCTCGGGGGACTCGCTCGTGCTCTTCACCGATGGGCTGACCGAGGCCCGCAACGGCGACGACGAGTTCGGCACGGAGCGGGTCTCGAGCTTGCTGGCCTCCTCCAAGGACGGCGCCGCGCAGCCGATGCTGGACCAGCTGCTGGACCAGCTGGTGGAAGCGGCCCAGGAGCACAGCCATGGCGTGTTGAACGACGACCTGGCGCTGCTTGCGCTCAAGGCGCCCCCGCCGTCCGACGAGGCTGTGGTGCTGAGCGAGAGCATCTCGCCCAGCTAGGGGTATGCCGACCGCCCGGCATACCCCTGGAACGCTTGGCTACGCCTCCGCGTCGAGAGCGGCGGCGACACGGCGGTGCGCCACCCAGATCTCCTCGGGCAGGCCCACGAACTGGCGCAGGTGCGCTTCGCGGAAGCCGATCTCCTGGCGCCAGCGCTCGTTGTCGATCGTCAGCAGCTTCTGCAGGTCCCCTGGGGTGATGTCGACGTCGACGAGATTGAGCTCCTCCTCGGTGGGCAGGATGCCGACCGGCGTCTGACGGCCAGTGACCTCACCGTTCTTGAGCTGCATCAGCCACAGCAGGGGACGCAGGTTGTCTCGGTAGCCCGGCCACAGGAAGTGCCCGTCCTCGGGGTCGCGCTGGAACCAGTTGACGTGCGCGAAGATCGGCCGATCGTCAGCCGCGCCGACGATGTTGAGCCAGTGCTGCGCGTAGTCGCTTTCCGGGTAGGACATGAACGGGCGCATCGACATCGGGTCGTAGCGCAGCTGACCCTCGACGCCCTCGGCGGCGAATGTCGCCTCAGCCCCGAGCGTCAGCCCGTCGTAGACCCCTTCGTCGATGTCGACGATGGCGCGGATGAGCGGTTCCCGGTCGCGGGTGCGGCCGCCGAAGATGATGGCGTCGATCGGCACGCCCATCGGCTCCTCGAAGTCCGGCGCGATGTTCGGCACGTTGGCGAGCGTCGTGGTGAACCGGCTGTTGGGATGGGCCCACGGCTCGGTGTTGCCCTCCGGCCGCCCGGAGATCGGCTCGCCCTTCCAGTCCAGCCATCCGGTGGTGTCCTTCGGTGGCTCGGGTGTCCGCCCCTCCCACCAGACCTCCTGCGTGTCGGGGTTGTAGGCGACGTTGGTGAAGAGCGTCCCGGTGCCGGGGGCCACCGACTCCAGCGCCGTGGGGTTGGTGGCCTCGTTGGTGTCTTTGGCCACTCCGAAGACGCCGAACTCCGGGTTCATCGCGTACAGCTTCTTGTGGTCCTCGTTCACCCACAGCCAGGCGATGTCGTCTCCGTAGAAGGTGACCTTGTAGCGGTCGCCGAGAACGTCGGGCGCGAGCATCATCGCCAGGTTCGTCTTGCCCGAGGCGCTCGGGAAGCCGCCGCAGATGTGGTAGGTCTTGCCGGTCTGATTGTCCTCGATACCGATGAGCATGAACTGCTCCACGAGGAAGCGCTTGGACGCCCAGCCGTCATAGGAGGCTTGACGCAGCCCGTGGGCGATCTTGCCGAGCAGGGCATTGCCACCATACGAGGAGCCGAAGTGCAAGATCGTGCGCTCGTCGGGCACGGTGACGAAGTAGCGCTGGTCCTCTGGTGTGCCCTGGCCCAGGTTGGGTAGGTCGCCGGTGACATGCACGGCGCGGACGAACATGTTCGGGTCGGGAAGCGCCTCGACGTACTCCACACCGACCCGCGCCATTCGGATCATGTGCAGAACCACCGTGCGGTGGTCGGTCAGCTCCACTCCCACGGCATACGGCTCAAGCGGCGAGCCGTGCGGTGACATGAGGTAGGGGATGACGTACATCGTCTTGCCCTTGGAGGCGCCGCGCATCTTGTCCTTTAGCAGCGCCTTCATCTTGTCGGCGGGCCGCCAGTTGTTGTAGATGCCCTTGTCGGACGGTTTGTTCGTCGCGACGATGGTGCGCTCTTCAGAGCGAGCGGTGTCCTTGGCGTAGCTGCGGGAGTAGTAGAGCTCCTTGCCCGCGGGAAGGATCTCGCCGGCGGCCAGCGACTCCTCGATGAGCCGCGCGTCGTCCGTCGCGCTGACGACCTCGACCCGCTCCGCGCCCGTGTGGTCGGCCCACTCGCGCACGTACGCGCGGACATGGGGGTTGGTGAGTCCGGCCTGGTCCAATGCCTTCTCGACGTCTAGCGGCACTTGCGGGTCCTTTCGCTCGTCCGAGTGAACGAACACTACCGAAGTTGGGCGCGGTCATCGGGGGTGACCCGACCCACATCTAGGCGTGCTCGAACCTGGCCACCGGCGGGTCGTCCCTGTGATTTCGCGCACGTGTGGCAGCACGCCATAGCGGTCTGCCCGGGTATTCGGTTTCAGAGGTCCTCGAACGCACTGCGGTCGTCGACAGCGCCGCAGTATGCCGCCGCGAACGGGCCGCTCGTCTGGTCATGCCAACCGCGCCTCATGGCGCGCGTTCGGCAGGACGGAAACACGGCACGATTTGGCAGGTGCCCACGAGCACCTCACGGTCGGGCCGAAAGGAGGCAACCGCGATGTGGAGCGCGTTGGTGCTGAGCGCCGCGGTCATCTTCGTGGCTGAGCTTGGCGACAAGAGCCAGCTGATGGCGCTCACCTTCGCGACTCGATACCGGGCCCGAGACGTGTTGATCGGGATCACGGCCGCGACGGCTGTGGTGCATCTGGTGTCGGTCGGCGTCGGGTTCTGGGTAGCGGAAGCCTTTTCCCAAGCCCAGCGTTGGGTGACCCTGGCGGCAGGCGTCGCCTTCCTGGCCTTCGCGGCGTGGACGCTGCGCGGCGATGACCTCAGCGACAGCGAGCGCACCAAGGCGGAGCGCAGCACCGGCGCCGCCATCTGGGCAGTGGGCGCTGCGTTCTTCCTTGCCGAGCTCGGCGACAAGACCATGTTGGCGACCATCACGTTGGCCACGCGGGAGGACTGGTTCGGCACCTGGATCGGCAGCACGGTCGGCATGGTCGTGGCCGACGCGCTGGCCATCCTCCTCGGGGCGCTGCTGGGCAGGAGCCTGCCGGAGAAGGCGGTCAGATACGGGGCCGCGGCACTCTTCGCGCTGTTCGGGGGGTGGCTGATCGCCGACGGTCTGGGCTGGATCTGAGGCCCCGCCGCGGCACTTCCGATTGCCGCGGACGCACGAGCGCGCCGCTGCCTCTGCCAGATCCGCCCGATAGCACCCGGTTAGCGGGCCCCAACGTCTCCCGCCGTGGCAGGCCATGACCCCGGTCACCTGACCAAGAGTGGACCGTCAGGCGGGCGCCACAATGAGGGCATGGCCGGGCGGACCTCGCGCGTGGAGGCACACGACGGGGAGCTGCGCGATGCAGCGCTTGGCGTTGCCGCGGTTGCCGGCCGGGCCGCCGCCGACGTGGCGAACGCGGCGGCCGACGTAGCCGGCGCCGCCGGCGGGGCGATGCGCTTGGTCACTGCCAGCCCGCTCGGCGAGCTCGTTGGGGCCGTGGCCCGTCCGGTCGTCGAGCCGCTCGCCGACGCCGGCCGGGAGCTGCGTGCGGACCTGGCCGAAGATGCCCCGGTGCAGCGGCTGGCCCACGAGATCGTGGAGCTCGTTGTCGCCGCGCTGGACCCCAACGAGCTCCTTGCCGACATCGACCTCGATGCGCTGCTGG
Source organism: Dermatophilaceae bacterium (assembly GCA_044867305.1). GTDB lineage: Bacteria > Actinomycetota > Actinomycetes > Actinomycetales > Dermatophilaceae > Phosphoribacter. The sequence goes on along the minus strand of JBIOUP010000011.1, from coordinate 69 downwards.
CTGACGTGGACCTCAATGCGCTGATCGCGCACATCGACCTGGATGCGGCGGTAGCCACAGTCGATGTCG
>JBIOUP010000010.1:0-9913 GCA_044867305.1 Dermatophilaceae bacterium | reverse complement strand
CCCAGCCGAAGGAGGCGATGGCGTCCGTGGTGGCGAAGACGCCTGCGGACAGCCGGTCCCGGGTTGCCTGGTAGCGCTCCAGCGCGAGTGGCTCAGGGATTTCGCCGTGGGCGCCAGCGAGGAGCGCGCGGGCGAGCAGCTCCGCGTCGCGCAGGGCGTCAGTGAGGCCGTGCGAGGTGATCGGGTCCTTGAAGTAGCCGGCGTCGCCGACCAGGGCCCAGCCCGGTCCACCGGCTCGGCGAAGGTATCCGGCTCGGCCGGTGAAGACCCGCAGCCGCTCGGTGGGCGACCGACCAGCGCCGGCCTCGACCCAGCCTGGGGCTACCTCGTCGAGCAGGTTGCGGTAGAGGGCGCCGGTGCCCGCACTTCCTCGAGCGTGCAGACGCGCTGGAGGCAGACAGACGAAGACGCAGCTCTGGTTGTCGTTGGTGGGGAAGACGCCGCCGGTGACGCCGGGGCGGTAGAACAGCTCGTACCCGTCGCTCCGACCCTCCCAGTAGCCATAGATGGCAGCAGCCGCATGGGTCGCGGAACGCTCGACGGGCGCGCTGACCAGGCGGGCGACCCGCGAGCTCATCCCGTCGGCGCCGACGGTCATCCGGGCCCGGATGGTGAACCGGGCACCGGTGTCGTCGTGGCCGACCACTCCGGTGACCCGGCCGACGTCACTACGGGTCAAGCCGGTCACGCTGGTGCCGAAGCGTACCTCGGCTCCAGCTGCGCGAGCGGCGTCCACGAGGATGCGGTCCAGTGCCGTGCGGCGCGGGGCGTACAACGCGTCGAACCCATCGCTGGGCTTGATCGGCACATCGATGCGCTTGTCGCCGTAGGAGAAGGTGGTTCGGCGCACGGCCGGCGCTCCCGAGTCGGCCACCTGGTCCAGCAACCCCCAGCGGGACAGCTGCATGACGCCCGCGCGCAGCAGGGCGTGGGTGGACAGCGTGTCGGTGCCGTAGCGGCCGCGGTCCAGAACCAGCACGCGCAGACCGGCCCGAGCCAGCAGCATCGCGGTGGCTGCTCCGGCGGCCCGGGCGCCCACCACGACGACGTCGAACGGCTCCTGGGCAGGTTGGGTGCGGTTGGTCATGGCAGGGCCCTCGATTCAGACGGCGAGCTGGCGTGGGAAGCACCGGCTGGCGATGTGGTCGGCAAGGAACTCGGCGTCGTGGCGAGCGCCGTCGATGAAGCTGGAGTTGCGCCGGTGCTGGAAGCGCAGCCCGATGGCGTACAGCCCAGGCAGGACCGTGACCCCGCGCCGGTGCCGGAGCTCACCCCCGGCGTCGAGCACCGGCAGCTTCAGCCAGGAGTAGGACCGGCGATAGCCGGTCGCCCAGACCACCGTGCCGATGCGCTCGGCCGCCAGGGCCAGGCGGCGAGGACCGGCACCGACCTGGACCGCTGTCATCGCTGCATCCGCCGCCTGGCCTGAGACGCTGGCAGCTGCGTCCGCCGCCTGGCCTGGGACGCTGCCGGCCGCGACCGCCGCCTCGATCCGGGAGAGCACGCGGCGCATCCGCGCGTCGGCCACGGCGGTCGTCTCGGCGAGGTCGTCAGCGAAGTGGGCTGTGCCGCTGCGGATCCCGGTCAGCCGGCCAGCCAGCCGCACTCCGGCATCCCGCAACACCGCCAGGTTCAGCTCACCATCGTCGCGCCGTCCGGCCAGCTGCAGGGAAGGCTCTCGCCGGGCACGTTGCGGGTCGCCTACCCGCTCGATGGTCGCGTCCAAGGTGCCCAGCCGCTCGAGCCACCACCAGATGTCCTGCCCACGGTAGGTCCGGGGCAGGCGGCTGTGCCGGCCCACCGCCAGCACGACGTCTCGGCCGGCGCGGGCCAGCTCGTGCGCTATCTGCACGCCCGTGGCGCCCGCCCCGACGACCAGCACGCCGCCGGGCGGCAGCGCGGAGGGGTTGCGGTAGCTGCTGGGATTCAGGTGCTGCAGTGAGTGGGCCAGGGCGTCAGCCTGGTCCGGCACGGTCGGCCGGTCGCAGTATCCGGTGGCGACGACCACCTGGCGGGCACGCCAGTCGCCCTTGTCGGTGCTGACCCGAAACCGCGCGCCATTGAACTGAACCCCCTCCACCGTGGTCTCGACTTCGAGCGGTGCCCCGAACGACGTGGCGTACCGCTCGAAGTAGTCCACGACCTGGGCAGCGGACATGTACCCGTGCGGGTCGCTCCCGGCATACGAGAAGCCCGGCAGTCGAGCCATCCAGTTGGGCGTGAGCAGCCGCAGTGAGTCCCAACGCTCGCTGCGCCACCGCTCCGCCGGGCGTCCGCGCTCCAGGACGACGTGGTCGAGGCCCCGGTCGGTGAGGCTGCGGCTCATGGCCAGCCCGGCATGCCCGGCTCCGATGACGAGGGTGTCGACGTCTTCCATCGGTGCCTCCGTTCTGGGCTTTCTAGGAGGCCACCAGCCGGGGTGGGTGCCCCCGGCCGGTGGACCGCGGCGTTCAGGCGGTGACGTCGATGCTCACCGGCACTCCGTTGGTGAGCACGTCGTAGACGGCCGAGCGCGCTCGGGACTGCTCGACGACCCGGCGCAGCTTCTCCGGCTCGTCACCTTCGAGCTTGAAGCTCACCCGGATCTGCTGGTAGCCGTTGCGGACCTCGTCGGACATCCCGAGGATGCCGAGCAAGTCGATGTCGCCCTCGACGGTGGACTCCACCGAGTCCAGGTGTACGCCGCGGGCCGCGGCGATGTTGGCGATCCCCGACGTCAGGCACGCGGCCAGAGCGTGCAGCAGGAACTCCACCGGCGCGGGCGCGTTGTCGGCCCCGGTCAGCACCTCCGGGTGGTCGGCATCGAAGGTTGACACCTCGCGGTGGTTCAGCTCCTGGCCCGCGCCGTAGAACCCGTGGATCGTCGAGCGGTTGTGGGTCCCGTTCACCCAGCGGTTGGTCGCCCGGAACTGGAACTTGGCGATGTCCGGGTTGCCCTTGACCGCGTCGAGCGTGGCGAACAGCGCGGCGGTGTCGACGCCGTTGACAGTGGACTGGGTGGTGGTCATGGTGTCTCTCCTCGGAGCAGTTCGTTGATTGGTCTTGCCGTGTGATGGCTACGGTTCGACGGTAGGACGCCGCGGCGTTCGTCCGCGTCGGTGCATCTACGCATTCGCCACTGCTTGGTGCCTGCGACGTGTGGGGGTACACACGTAGCCGCCACAGATGACGTATGCCGGCCGGCCGGCGCAACGGCACGTCCCTCCGCCTTTTCATTCGGTCGATCGACCGACGACTTGAGTGTGGCGTAGATCACTGCTACCGTCAAGGTCGGTCGACCGACCAATTCGAGCGAGCGACTCGCGACCACTTCGGGAGGACGCGTGCCGGAGGCAGCCGCAGGAACCCCCGCAGGACGCGTGCCGGAGGCAGTCGCAGGAACTCGCGCCGTGGTGCTCGAGGCGGCGCGCGCGCGCATCCTCGCCGACGGGTATGCCGGGTTGTCCACGCGGAAGGTCGCGGCGGAGGCAGGGGTTCCGCTGAGCCAGCTGCACTACCACTTCGGCTCGAAGGCTGGGTTGATCCTGGCTCTGCTCGAGGAGGAGAACCGCCGCCGTCTCGAGCGCCAGAGCGCCATGTACGCCCAGGACGAGCCGCTATGGCAACGCTACGAACGAGCGTGCGACGCGCTGGAGGACGACCTCGAGTCCGGCTACGTGCGGGTGCTGCAGGAGATGATCGCAGCGGGCTGGTCCAACCCCGAGCTTGGCGACGCCGTCCGAGACCTGTTGGGCGGTTGGTATGACCTACTCATCGACGTGGCCAAGCAGACCGAGCGCCAGCACGGCGCGTTGGGTCCGTTCACGGCGGAGGAGGCCGGCACGCTCATCGGCAACGCGTTCATCGGCGCCGAAGCCCTGCTGCTCCTCGGGTTCGGCCGGGAGCGGCTGCCGGTCCGGGCAGCCCTGCGGCGCATCGGAGTGCTGATCAGGACGATCGAAGAGGGCGGCCAGTAACGGCAAGAGCGGCAGGAGCGCAGGACGATGCGGGCGTGCGAACCCAGCTCCGACGGCTACGTCGAGCGAAACGGCGTCAAGGTCTTCTACGAGGTGTTCGGCGCGGGCGCGCCAACCGTGCTGCTGTTGCCGACCTGGTCGATCATCCACTCAAGGCACTGGAAGTTCCAGGTGCCCGATCTGGCCCGCCGCGGCCGCGTGGTCACTTTCGACGGGCGGGGGAACGGTCGGTCTGACCGGCCGACTGGCAGCACGGCATACCGGCCGAGCGAGTTCGCGGCGGACGCCCTGGCGGTCATGGACGCGACCGCGACGGACGGGGCCGTGCTCGTCGCCTTCTCGTTCGGTGCGCGGTGGGCGCTCGAGCTCGCCCGGGCGCATCCGGCGCGGGCGCTGGGCCTCGTCTTCATCGGCCCGGCGCTTCCCATCGCCTCACGGCACGAGCAGCGGGAGGTCTACTCGTTCACCGAGCACCTGGACAACACCGAAGGTTGGGCCAAGTACAACGCCCACTACTGGCGCGCGCACTACCAGGACTTCCTCGAGTTCTTCTTCGGTGAGCTGTTCAGCGAACGCCACTCCACCAAGGCGATCGAAGACTGCGTGTCGTGGGGCCTGCAGACCGATCCGGAGACGCTCATCGCCACGGTCCTGGGAGGGGTGGAACAGGTTCCGGGATCGGTGAGCACCGCAGACGGCGCGAAGGCCGCTGCCGCCGAGCTGCGCTGCCCGGTGCTTGTGGTGCATGGCGACGAGGACGGGATCAACCCGATCACCATGGGAGAGAGGCTTGCCGACCTATCCAGCGGCAGCTTGATGACGCTGAGCGGGAGCGGGCATGCTCCGCACGTGCGCGACCCGGTCCGGTTCAACCTGGCGTTGCGGGAGTTCGTCGACCGCGTGGCTCCCCGACCACGCAGGCCGGCGCCGACCTGGACCCGGGCGCTGCGGCGTCCGCCACGGGCTTTGTACATCTGCTCGCCGATCGGGCTCGGGCACGCTCGCCGCGACGTGGCCATCGCAAAGGAGCTCCGAGCGCGCAGGCCAGACCTACAGATCGACTGGCTCGCGCAGGACCCCGTCACGCGCGTGCTGGCCGGCGAGGGCGAGCGCGTCCACCCGGCGTCCCGGCTGCTGGTGAGCGAGTCGGCCCACATCGAGTCGGAGTCGGCCGAGCACGACCTGCACTGTTTCCAGGCGATTCGGCGGATGGACGAGATCCTCGTGTCGAACTTCATGGTGTTCCACGACGTCATCGCCGAGGGTGAGTACGACCTGGTCGTCGGCGACGAGGCATGGGAGGTCGACCACTTCCTGCACGAGAACCCGGAGCTCAAGCGGACCGCCTTCGCGTGGATGAGCGACTTCGTCGGCTGGCTGCCGATGCCCGACGGCGGCGAGCGGGAGGCCTACGTCACGGCCGACTACAACGCGGAGATGATCGCGCACATCGCCCGCTTCCCGAGGCTGCGCGATCGGGCCGTCTTCGTCGGCCGCCCGGACGACATCGTTTCCGACCGCTTCGGTCCCGACCTGCCCGGCATACGCGAGTGGACCGAGGAGCATTTCCAGTTCTGCGGGTACGTCACCGGGTTCGAGCCGGGGGCTCTCGAGCCGGAAGCTCTGCGTGAGGAGCTGGGGTACCGTCCGGACGAGCTGGTCTGCGTGGTCACCGTGGGCGGGTCCGGCGTCGGCGGGGCTTTGCTGCGCAAGGTCCTGGCGGCATACCCGCTTGCGGCCCGGCACGTGCCTGGCCTGCGGATGCTCGTCGTGACCGGGCCTCGCATCGACCCGTCCAGCCTGTGCGCACCGACCGGCGTGGAGGTGTATGGCTATGTGCCGCAGCTGTACCGGCACCTGGCAGCGTGTGACCTCGCCGTCGTGCAGGGCGGGCTCACCACCTGCATGGAGCTGACGGCGAACCGGCGTCCGTTCCACTACTACCCGCTGGCCCATCACTTCGAGCAGAGCTACCACGTCACGCATCGGCTGACCCGTTATGGGGCCGGGCGGCGCATGGACTTTGCCACCACCGACCCCGACGGGATCGCAGCCGCGATCGCCGCCGACATCGGCCGCATCGTCGACTACCGTCCCGTCGAGACCGACGGCGCCGCTCGAGCGGCAGACCTGCTCAACGAGCTGCTCTGACGAACGTGGTCGAGCCGGACCGACACCGCGAGCGGAGCCCAGTGGTTGCCAAAGCGCTCAGGAGGCAACCACGACGCTCCGTTCACGAGCGGACCTGAGCGGTGGCGGCCGCCCACGAACGGACGACCGCCACCGGCATACTCTGCGATCAGCTGACCGGGCCCACCAGGGGGTCGGGGTTGCCCTCTGGCACAGCGGCGCCCGTGACCGCGTCCGCTGCAGCCTCGGCAGCCTCGCCCGGGGCCGGCGGCGGGGCCGAGCGCAGCGCATAGAAGCTGCCGCTGATCCCATTGGGGGTGAGGTAGCCCATGATGCCGGTCATCGATGCGGCCTGGGTGTTGGCCGTGTAGACCAGCCCCGCCGCGTTGGTGAAGTTCCAGAAGACCATGTCCCCGATCTGCACCCACCGACCGCCGCCGAACGCGTAGCTCCAGGTGCCATTTGCGTTGAAGGTGAACGGTCCGGCCTTGAGGACCGGGCCGCCGCCCCACGAGACGCCGACGATGTTCCAGGTTCCGACGATGCTTGCCATGCTGCTCGTGCCTTTCGTTGTGATGGTCATGCTGGGGCCGGACGCGGACACCGAGTCGACCTCGAGGCCGGATGCCGTTCCGTCCCACCACTTGCTGTTTGGGGCGCTCGTGTCGCCGAACGCGTTCGACGCCTTCGCGTCGAACAGGTCGGAGGCGTCCCCCGCGTTCGTGCCGTGTTCGAGGTTGAACAGGTTGTCGGCTTGCTCGAGCGAGAGCTCGTAGTGCATTGCCGGGGTCATCTGCTCGTTGCTGTTGTTGCCCAGCTCGTCGACGTGCCAGATGGCCAGACCCGCGTCGGGCAGGGTCGTGTCGCGGCCGCTCTTCTGGCGGTTCTCGACGAGGAAGTACTCCTTGGGGTTCTTCTTGTGGATCAAGAAGTCGTTCTTGCCGGCCTGCACCGTCGCGGTCAGCCCAGGAGCCAGAGTGGTCAGCTTGCTCGTCCACCCTGCGGCGTTCTTCAGGTATGCCGAGACCTGGGTGGGGTTACTGTCCGCGCCGCCGTAGCACATCAGGCAGAAGTGGCCCACGCCCCGTGACTCGTTGCCGTAGTCGTAGAGGTCGGGGAAGTCGCACACCATGTGTCCGTTCTCGTGGCAGAACGTGCGCAGGGTGAGCTGGCTGCCCATGTCGGTGATCTGGTAGTCGGAGAACTTCTTGGTGGGGCTGGCCACGTAGGGCGCGGCCAGGGCCCACGAGTGCGGCCAGAGCCCCTCGGACCAGTTGTTCACGCGCGGCCCGGCGTAGAACACGCTGAGCGCGTAGACGTAGCCGCCGCTGTCGCTGCTGAGTTGGCTGAAGTCGAACCCGCCGGCCTTGAGGTCGTCGAGCGCCTCGACGATGAGCTGACGAGCCCTGGTGCCGAAGGGGATTGCCGGATCGGTGTAGTACGACCTCGGGTGGGCCGCGGTGTAGTAGGCGGTGACCACGTTGTGGTAGCGCAGCTTGCCGTCCGACACGCTCAGGTAGTAGTCGTACGCCGAGCCGTTGTTGCCGAAACCGGTGTAGCCGACCTGGTTGCAGAAGTTGTCGACCTCCTGGCGGGCGATGGTGCCGGGCACATCGGGGAACTGCACGAGGATGACGAGGCCGGTGTAGGCACCGGTGGTGGTGGCTGGCGGCGGCGCGGCCTCGACCTCACCGTCGAGAGCACGTAGCGCCTCGAGTCGGCGCTGGCGCCGGATCTCCCAACGCGGCCGGACCCCCTGGTCGCGGGCCCGCAGCGCGTCCCGGCGTGCGGCCACCGGAGAGACGCGCACATGCGGCTGCAGGCCGAGCGCTCTCGCGTCGGCGGTGCCCACACGGGTGCTCGTCGGCAGCAGCTCGTGGCCATCTGCCGACAGGACGGCGTAGTGGAAGTAGCTCGAGTCCGGGTCCTTGACGACCGTGTAGCCGTCGAGGGTCTCGAACGCAGCATGGAACTGGTTGCCGTAGGCGCGGACTCGCACCGTTGAGCCGTCGGGGTTGAACAGGTCGATCTCTTCGCCCAGATACGGGACGGGCATATTACCCCCTCAAGGAAGCGGCTAGTTGTCTCGAGGCCGCAGCGGCAGCCGGCCACCGGGGGGGCGAGTCCTCATTGACACAGGGGCGGCGAGGACGGCCCTTGATACACCGAAGGCGGATCTGTCTCGCCGCCGGTGGGCGCGCGGCGGGAGCCTGGATGGCGGGATCCGGGCGTGCAGTGCGGTGGCGCGCGCGGCTATGGCGAGCTCGCGGAGCCAGCCCGGGGTTGGGTCTTGGACCATGTCGGCTCGGCCGACAGCCGCTACGCCCAGCCGGACACCCGAGCAGTGCGACGCATGGACAACTGGCGGACCTTCCGTCGCCTGAGCCGCCCCTGACGGTATGCCGCTTGCCTGCCTAGGCTCGGACCGTGCACCAGGACGCCAGCGGCTCGGTCGACCGGAGGGAGATCGTCGGGCTGGCGGTGCCGGCGTTCCTCGCGCTGGTCGCCGAGCCGCTTTTCCTGCTCGCTGACTCCGCCATCGTCGGGCATCTGGGGACCGTCCCGCTCGCCGGGCTGGGGGTCGCCGGCTCGGTGCTGCTCACCTCAGCCGGGTTGTTCGTCTTCTTGGCGTATGCGACCACGAGCTCGGTGGCCCGCCAGCTCGGAGCGGGCTCCCGGGAGGGCGCGATGGCGGCCGGCCTCGACGGGGTGTGGCTGTCGGTCGGTATCGGCGCCGTTGCGGCCGTGGGCATTCTGGCTGCGGCCGGACCACTCACCGGGCTCTTCGGCGCCAGCCCCGCGGCGCACGAACAGGCGGTGACCTATCTGCGGATCGCGGCCCTCGGCCTGCCGCCCATGCTGGTGACCCTGGCCGTGACAGGTGTGCTGCGGGGGCTGCTGGACACCCGCACCCCGCTCATCGCGTCGGTGCTCGGTTTCACGTGCAACGGCGTGCTCAACGTGCTCTTCGTCCATGGCCTGCACTGGGGCATCGCCGGCTCGGCGTGGGGCACGGTCATCGCCCAGACCGGGATGGCGGCCGGGCTCACCGCCGTCTTCGTGCACCGCGCCCGGGCCGAGCACACGCCGCTGCGGCCGCATCCGCAACGAGTCTTGAGCGCAGCCATCGACGGGTTCCCGCTCTTCGTGCGGACCATCGCGCTACGCCTGGTCTTGCTGCTGACCGTCTGGGCCGCCGCCGGGATCGGCGATGCACCCCTTGGCGCCCACCAGATCAGCGCCACGATCTGGAGCTTCCTGGCCTTTGCCCTCGACGCGCTCGCCATCGCCGCTCAGGCCATCGTGGGGCGCGACCTCGGCGCCGCCCGCCCGGACCTCGCGCGAGCGGCCACCGCGACGATGCTGCGCTGGGGCGTGCTGCTTGGCCTCGTCCTCGGCGCCGGACTGCTGCTCATCCGAAGCCTGCTCGTGCCGGTCTTCACGCCCGACCTGGCGGTTCAGTCGTATACCGTGACAACACTCGCGCTGGTCGCCATCGGCCAGGTCGTCTCGGGGTATGTGTTCGTCGCCGACGGGGTGCTCATGGGCGCCGGTGACAACCGCTTCCTGGCCTGGGCCATGCTGCTCACGCTCGCGGCATACCTGCCGATGGTGCTCACCGTGCGCGCCTACGCACGCAGCGTCGACCCGACCCAGGCGCTCCTCGCGCTGTGGGCCGCATTCATCGGGTTCATGGTGGTGCGCGGCGCCACCTTGGCCTGGCGGCTTCGCGGGGACGCCTGGCTGGTGACCGGCGCCCACCGGTGAGGCGCGTGCGACGTCACTCCGACGCCCCGACCGCACGACTCGGCAGCCGGGGTGAGCGC
>JBIOUP010000009.1:0-6682 GCA_044867305.1 Dermatophilaceae bacterium | reverse complement strand
AGGCGGAGCGCGACCAAGGGGATGGAGCGGCGACGTCCGAGCGAGCCGGAAGGGGAGCGGTCAGCTGAAGGTGACGATGGAGCGAGGCGGAGCGCGACCAAGGGGATGCAGCGGCGACGTCCGAGCGAGCCGGAAGGCGAGCTTGCCGTCGCGGTGATCGGAGCCAAGGGCCGGATGGGCGCCACGGTATGCCGGGCGGTCGAGTCCGCGGTTGGGATGCGCCTCGTGGCGTCGTTCGACGAGGGCGATCACCTGGGCGAGCTCGGCGCAGCAGACGTCGCGGTCGACTTCACCGTGCCCGCCGCCGCTGCGGGCAACGTGGCGCACTGCGTCGCCCGCGGCGTCCACGTCGTCGTGGGCACCACCGGCTGGACCGAAACCGCCTTCGACGAGGTGCGGGCCGCGCTCGCTCAGGCGCCGCCCGCGAGGTCCGGAGCGGGCGTCGGCGTGCTCATCGCCCCCAACTTCGCGATCGGCGCCGTCCTCATGACCGGTTTCGCCGCCCAGGCGGCCCGGTTCTTCGAGTCTGTCGAGATCGTCGAGCTGCACCACCCGGCCAAGGTGGACGCGCCGTCAGGGACCGCCTCGCGCACCGCCGACCTCGTCGGCGCAGCTCGTGAGCAGGCCGGCCTGCCGACGCCGCCCGACGCGACCACGCACGACCCCGAGGGCGCGCGGGGTGCCAAGGTGCACGGCATACCGGTCCACTCGGTGCGGTTGCGTGGGCTGGTCGCCCACCAGGAAGTGCTCTTCGGCAACCCCGGCGAGGCGCTGACGATCCGGCACGACTCGTTCGACCGGGAGTCGTTCATGCCCGGGGTGCTCGTGGGCATCCGCAGGGTGCGTGAGCACCCCGGCCTCACTGTCGGGCTGGAGCACTACCTCGGTATCGGGTAGAGCCGCAGGCCCAGCCCAACGCGTCAGGAGCTCCAACCCAACGCGCGCAGGGCTGCCGCCGTGGCGGCGCCGAGCGCGACCACGACGACGAACGGTGCCCGCAGCAGCAGGGCCACGACCGCCACGGCGACGGCCGCGGCGCGTGCGTCGAGGGTGAGCGCGCCGCTGGGGCCGAGGAAGGCCTGCACAACGACCAGCCCGGTGAGCAGGGCGACCGGCAGCAGGCCGGTGATCCGGCGCATCCGTCGGCCGGAGAGCCAGCGCGCCGGCACGATATGGCCGAGGTACTTCGTGCCGAACGCGAGACCACAGCCGATGAGAACGCTCGCCCACATGCTCACTTGGCCGGCTCCCGACGCCAGACACTCCCGACCGCGACGGCGGCCAATGCGGCAACGAGCACCGGTACGCCGGCCGGCGCCCGCGGTGCAGCGACGACAGTGAGCACCACGGCGAGCGCAGCGGTGGCACAGGCGTCACGTGAGCGCAGCCGAGGCCACAACAGGGCGCAGAACGCCGCCGCAGCTGCGGCATCCAGCCCGTACCGGCGCGGGTCGCCGAGGGCGTTCCCGACGAGCGCTCCCACGAGGGTGAACGCGTTCCAGAACGCGAAGACGGCGGCCCCGGTAGCCCAGAAGCCGAGCCGACGAGCCGCAACGGAGTCCTGCGCCAGGGACACCGCCGTGGACTCGTCGATGGTCAGCTGCGCGGCCAGCGCCCGGCGAACGCCGCCCACTCCCAAGACCTGCGAGACCTGCAGGCCGTACAGCCCGTTGCGGATCCCCAGCAACGTCGCGGTCGCCACGGCCGCGGCGCCGCCGCCGCCAGCGGCCACGATGCCCACGAAGGCGAACTGGGAGCCGCCGGTGAACATCAGCGCGCTGAGGGCACACGTCTGCCAGACGTCCAGCCCGGCGGCGACGGAGAGTGCCCCGAAGCTGATCGCGTAGGCACCAGTGGCCACCCCGACCGACAGGGCCTGGCGCAGCACCGAGCGTCGCTCGGACGGTTTCACGTGGAACGTACCCTCGCGGGGTTGCCGAGACACGCGCGGTTAGCGCTTCTTGCGTTTGCCGCCCCGAGGTTGGTGGGTGTGGCGGGCGATGAACGCCACGGCATCGTTCAGCACCTCGTACTTGTTCGTCTCGTTGAAGACCTCATGCCGGGCGCCGGGGTATGCCGACGCCTCGCAGCCGGCGTCGGCGACGTGGCTCCACCCCGTGGCCGTGCCGTCGTAGGGCACCAGCCGGTCCTCGCTGCCGTGCAGCCACAACACCGGGATCTCCTCCAGCGGCGGCCCCGAGTTGATGGTGGCCAGGAAGTCACGCAACGCTTCCAGGGTGGCGCGCTTGAACGGGCCGTGCCAGACGAGTGGGTCTTCGGCGTACGCCTTACTCACGGCGGGGTCGCGGGAGAGCACGTTGGGGTCGATCGGTGCGGCCGCGATCTCGTCAGACGCGAGCATCGCGTCGACTGCCTGCCACTCACCGATGGCCGGCGCCGAGAGCACCATGCACGACAGCTTCTTGCCGTGCCGCTGGGCATAGCGCGTGGCGATGGCGCCCCCCATCGAGTGCCCGATGAGCACGACCGGCAGGCCGGGGTGGTCCTTGGATGCGCGCTTGTACAGCAGCCGCAGGTCGTCGACGACCTTCTCGAAATCGGTGATGAGCACCCGCTCGCCGTCGCTGCGCCCGTGCCCCAGGTGGTCGAGTCCGTACACGACGGCGCCGTCGGCGACCAGCCGCTGCGCGACGTGCTCGTAGCGGCCGATGTGCTCTCCGTAGTCGTGCACGAGCAGGACGAGGTAGCGCGCGTTGGGGTTGTCCCACCGACGCGCGGCGATCCTGCCGGCATGCCCGTCGAGGGTGAAGTCGGTCGACGTCCCGGTGGGGGTGGTGCGCCCCTGGGTGGGCAGCTCGGTGCCCAGGTCCGTGGTGATCTCCGTGGCCATCTCAGTCCTTCCCCGGTGGAGTCGGTGCCAGCTGCTCGAGGCTCTGTGACGCCACGCCGGTCAGCGAAGCAACGAGGCGCACCTCGCGTACCCGGTGGCCGGCATCGTCAATCCCGCGGTCGCGCCAGGCACTGTCGGGCACCAGCCCGGCCCGCTGGAGGAACTCGCGGGTGGCTTCGTCGTCCCGGGGCACCCACGTCGCCAGGACCGTGGCCCCCGACTCCCGTGCCGTGTCGGCGGCGGCATGCAGCAGGCGCGACCCGTGTCCGGCGCGACGCGCGTGCGGGTGAACCCCGAGGACGAGCAGCTCGCTGACCCGTTCGTCGGCGTCCGGGTCGGGACAAGGGCCGATGGCGGCGAGTCCGACGACCACGTCGCCGGCGCAGGCGACCAGCAGCCGATGGTTGGGAGTCGGCGGCTGTTCCAGCGACTGGCGCCACACGGCGGCAAGGGCGTGCGGCTCAAAGCTGGCCAGGACCGCAGCACCGAGTCGGCCGGCATACGCCTCGCGCCAGGAGGCAGCCTGGACGGTGCCGACCGCGAGTGCGTCGGCCGGGCCAGCCGTCCGGACGCTTGCCTGCTCGCGGCGAGCCGCCGCTGACCGCTCCTGCGTCACGTGGGTCATCCTCGCACCACCAGCCGGATCGACAAGCCTCGGTGTTTGGATGGTCGTATGCCCGGTGCGTACCTTCGTCGGCGGTGGCGCGAGTATGCCGTGTCGGCCGCGTTCGTCGTCTCGTTCGCGGCGCTCTCGTCCTGTTCGACGTCCGCGCCGGGTCCGGACCAGACCGCTCAGGACTTCCTTCGAGCCCTCGGGTCGAAGGACACCACGGCCGCCTGCGCGGTCGTGGCCTTTGACGGGAAGCCTCTGGCCGGTGACGACCTGCTGCTGTGCCGCACCGGGTACGACTCGCTGGTCAACGACGTGATACCCCCGGATGAGCTGGCCCAGCTGCGCTCGGCCACGGTGACCGGGGTCACCGTGAACGGTGACACGGCCACCATTCCGGACGGGCAGATATCAGCTGACCTGGCCGACTACTTGGGGCAGATCGGGCTGGTTCGGGTCAACGAGCGCTGGTACGTCAACACCGAGCCGTGACGTTCGGGGGCTGGGACGTGACCGCTGCCACCGGCCAGACGGTGGCTGCGACGAAGGGGAACGAACATACTGGGGGCATGTACGGAAACGACTTCGGCGACCCTGACGACCCCGGCGCCGGCCCGCTCAACGCCGCCGAGGAGGGCGCAGTCGAGCAGGCAGCCGCTCACGAGGACCGCCGCAGCCAGGTCGGGACCAGCTTCGACGCGCTCATCGCGGCGGACCAGCGCATCGAGCCTCGCGACGAGATGCCCGAGGCCTACCGCAAGACCTTGATCCGCCAGATCGCCCAGCACGCCCACTCCGAGGTCATCGGCATGCAGCCGGAAGGCAACTGGATCACCCGGGCGCCCTCGCTGCGGCGAAAGGCGATCCTCACGGCAAAGGTCCAGGACGAGGCGGGGCACGGCCTCTACCTCTACCCGGCGGCGGAGACCCTGGGCGTCGACCGGGACGAGCTGTTGAACCTGCTGCACACCGGCAAGCAGAAGTACTCCTCGATCTTCAACTACCCGACCGTCACCTGGGCCGACGCGGGAGCGATCGGCTGGCTCGTCGACGGCGCGGCCATCATGAACCAGGTGCCGCTGTGCCGCTGCTCCTACGGGCCCTACGCCCGGGCGATGATCCGGGTGTGCAAGGAGGAGTCCTTCCATCAGCGCCAGGGCTTCGAGATCCTCTGGACGCTCATGCGGGGCACGCCGGACCAGCAGGCCATGGCCCAGGATGCGACGAACCGCTGGTGGTGGCCGGCCCTCATGATGTTCGGGCCGCCCGACAGCGGCGAAGCGGCCAAGTCCGGGCACACCGCCCAGTCGATGGCGTGGGGCATCAAGCGGTTCAGCAACGACGACCTGCGCCAGAAGTTCGTCGACATGACCGTGCCGCAGGCCCAGCGGCTCGGTGTCACGGTGCCCGACCCGGCGCTGGAGTGGAACGAGGAGCGCGGGCACTGGGACTACGGCCCGATCGACTGGGACGAGTTCTGGCGGGTGCTCGCCGGCGACGGCGCGTGCAACGCCCAGCGGCTGGACCGGCGGGTGACGGCGCACGAGCAGGGCGCCTGGGTGCGCGCAGGAGCCGCCGCGTATGCCGCCAAGGTCGCTCAGCGCGAACGCGAGTCGGCCGCCGCTGCCTCAGGCGGAAAGGGAAGTGCGGCGTGAGCCAGACCGCCGAGCCGCTCTTCGAGGTGTTCGTGCGGGCAAAACGGGGCCTCAACCATGTCCACGTCGGGTCGATCCACGCGCCCGACGCGGCGATGGCGCTGCGCAACGCCCGCGACCTGTACACCCGCCGCCAGGAAGGCGTCTCGATCTGGGTGGTCGCCGCCAAGGACATCACCGCGAGCAGTCCTGACGAGAAGGACGCCTTCTTCGACCCGTCGGCCGACAAGGTCTACCGGCACCCGACGTTCTACGACATCCCCGAGGACGTCGAGTACCTCTGATCCGCCGTCGGCGTCCGACCTCTCAGGACCATCATTGGGGAAGCTGCTGCACGTCCGCGTGTGCAGCTTCTTCCACAATCGCGTCGTTAGACCGATGCAGAGCATGCAGGCAGATGTCTCCGACCGTTGCGGCCGTCCCGCCGACCAGCCACTCCAGCGGGCCGCGCAGGCGCGCCGCGGCGAACGCCGCGCCGATGCCGAGCACGAGCAGCAGATGTTCCACCACGGCATACGGTGCAGTCCGCGGCAACGCTGTCGAGGCGAGCACGACGTGCAGCGTGTACAGCGAAAGCGTCATCGCCCCCGCGCCGCCGGCCACCGACCAGAACCACGGCCAAAACCGCGTCACCAGCAGGCACACGCCCAGCACCACCATGGCGCTGCCGCCCGTCAAGGCCAGGTCGAAGGTCGTCGTCGAGTGCGGCGCCGCCACGAGCAGCCACCACCACGTGTCGGTCGGCGTCGTGCCGGCCAGGCCCTCGATGAGCCGCTGCTCCACGGCCGGCCACGGCAACGCCCGCGGAAGGGAGGCCGAGAGCGCCGACTGCACGACCGGCGACGCGGTAGCCAGGTGCCCGACCAGCCAGCCCCCAAGCGCCAGGACCGCGCCGGCCAGGGTCAGCCGCGCCGCAACCGCGGGTCGGCGAAGGGGCAGCCGCCCGAGCGCCATCCCAACGAGCAGGTATGCCGTCCAGCCGACCGCCGGATAGGTGCCGGTGAAGGTGAGGTTGGCAAGCAACGGCCAGGGCGAGGCGAGGTCGTCGACGGTCGGCTGGCCGATGGACGCCGACGGAAGGTGCGGGCGCAGCAGGTGGCTGGCCACGGGCATCGCCACCGCCACGACCCCGGCCAGGGCAAGCAGCGCACCGGCCCGCAACCGAAGGAATGGCAGCCCGATCAGGAACAGCACGCCGTAGTAGGGCAGGATGACCGCGATTCCGGAGTTGAGCTGGCACAGCCCCAGCCCGAGGGCGGCGATGAGCAGGGCCCGCACGGCGAGCGCACAGCGTGCGGAGAACAACCGCCGCCCGGCGACCGGAGCCGCCCCTCCGGTGACGAGAGCCATGCTCACCCCCGCCAGCACCGCGAACAGCGCGGCTGAGCGCCCCCCGGCGACCTGCTGCACGACCGTCACCAGCCCGTCCGGGCCGAAAGGGGCCGCCAGATGGGTGCAGATCATGCCGACGAGAGCCAGGCAACGCGCGACATCGACCCCGACGATCCGCCCAGCCGTCGTGCGGCGCAGACTCCACGGGCTGCCCACAGCCGTCATCCTCACACG
>JBIOUP010000008.1:0-16994 GCA_044867305.1 Dermatophilaceae bacterium | reverse complement strand
CCCAGGACGATGAGCTCCTCATCACCGTGCGGGATCTCCACGGCGCCGATCGGCACGCCGTGCGAGACGACCTCGCGGTGGGCAGCCGGGTGGCGCACCGGACCCTGCAGACGCAGGCCCACGTGGTCCGAGCGAGGCGTGACCGTGTACCGGGAGGTTGCCAGCAGCTCTTCGATGCCTGCGACGAGCCCGAACTCTGCGGCGGGCACCACATCGACGGTCCAGACGTCGGCCGACGTGTTGACCCGAGGAATGGGAAAGTGGAACACCGAGTCCGAGAAGGCGTCCGTGAGCCAGGGGTCGACGTCGACCAGGTGCAGCTGCTGCCCGACGGTGAGTGCCTGACTGAAGCCCATCCGCGGGTCCGGCGCCGCGCTCCCCAGGAATGTCGGGGCCAGCAGTCGGCCGCCCACCGAGACGTAGGTCCGCATCCCGGAGCTCGGGTGCGAGACCGCAAGCTCCTGGCCCGTTTCCAGGCAGAGGGGTGCCCACTGTTCGACGGTCCAGCCGTCCACCGTGACCGATGCGGCGGCGCCGCAGACCGCCACCAGTACCGGGTCGGTGGCGACGAACGAGAAGTCGCCGATGCACTCCAGCAACACGGCCCGCCGGTCGTTGTTGACCAGCAGGTTGGCCACGGTGGCCGAGTGCTGGTCGGCGGCCCCACCGGCGGGCACTCCGAGACGTTCGACGTCTCGGCGACCCAAGTCGGTGAAGGTGGTCCGCCAGCCGATCCTGGTGACGGTGAGCGTCCTGTCAGCCATGCGTGTCCTCGAGAAAGACGCCGCTGAGCCGAGCGGCTTCCTCCGGGCTCACGGGCAGCAGCCGGATGCGGTCACCGGGCTCGAACGAGACAGGCGGGTCGCGGGTGATGTCGACGATGCTCATCGGCGTGCGACCGACGACTCGCCACCCGGTGGGTCCGTTGAACGGCTGGATGATGGCATTGGCACCTGCCAGCATGATCGAGCCGGGGGGCGCGTCGGTCCTGGGTTCGGCCTGCCGGCGGATGGGCGCCGGCAGCGTGACGCCGGTCATCATCGGCGCCATGGCAGCGGCGAGTAGCACGATGCTGAGGTCGGTGCTGGTGAGGGCTCGCAGCAGCTGCGCGCACGGCATACCCAGCTCGGTGGCGACATCCCGCAGGTCCGGCCCGGTCGAGTCGTCGAACACCACGGGAAGGTGGAACAGCCGGTCTGATCCGCTGTCTGTCCCACCCGCGGGGAGCTGCGCCATGAGGCCGCAGGCGTAGGCAATGTGCTCCGAGCGGGTCAGCAGGGGATCGAACTGCACGAGCAGCGACTCCAGGCCGGCCACAACGTCCGTGACCCCGACCGGGCGGTGGCGTAGCAACGCCTGGCGGAAGGCCGCGATCTCGCTCTGGCGCAACTGCGTTGTGTCGGCGGTGGCCTGCACCATGACCGCCGAGTCGCCGTAGTCCTCGACGGTGACAGCGAGCTGTTGTGCCATCCGAGGTCCCCGCGTTGCTCAGGCGGCTCGGTGGCTCTTGGCTGCCAAGACCTCGCGCAGCCCGGTAGCCCGGATGCCGGCCTCGTCCAGGCCCTTGCGCAGGGAGCGGCCGTTCTCGAGGACCTGCGGGTGGTCTCCGTGCAGCAGCAGCACGTCGCAGTCGTGACCCAGCGGGACGACGTTGCCGTCGACCGACGTGACCTTGCGCTCGCGGACAGCGAGGACGGCCCGATCGCCGATGACGGAAGGGTCGTAGATGAGCCCGCCCGGGTGGTGGCGGCTCACCGGCCAGCCGTCGTCACCGTAGCCGCGGTCGGCGAGGAACACATAGGCGACCTTGAGCCCGCGCTTCTCGGACTCCTCTGCCAGCACCCCGCGCTGGCAGACGACGATGTAGTCGTCGTTGTACGCCTTGACGGCGTCGGTGATCGCCACGGCGTGCTTGCGGTCAGTCTGAGCGATCGAACCCATCCGCCCGTGAGGGGCGACGTGGCTGAGCTGTCCGCCGTGGATCCTGGCGAACGCGTCCAGGGCGCCCAGCTGGTAGACGATGTCGGTGCGGATCTCGTCCTCGCTCGCCTCGATGAGGCGACGCCCGAAGCCGACCAGGTCGGGGTAGCCCGGGTGGGCCCCCAGCTCGATGCCCCGTCGCACGAGCTCACCGACGGTCTGGTCGAGCACGCGCGGGTCCCCGGCGTGGAAGCCGCAGGCGATGTTGGACGTGGTGACGAACTCGAAGACCTCCTGGTCGGCGCCGATGGTGTAGTTCCCGAAGCTCTCGCCGACGTCGGCGACGATCGCTACTGACTCGTTGCTCATGTGGGTCTCTCCCTCGTTCGGTGTGGAAAGTGTCGGCTGGGTCATTCTGCGACCAACGGCTGGCCCTTGGTCTCCTTGAGGAAGGAGATGGCTCCCAGGGTGATCAGGGCGGTCAGCACCGAGGCGTATGCCGGGATCATCGAGTTCCCGGTCGCGTTGATGAGAGCCGTCATGACAAGCGGTGCCGAGCCCCCGAAGATGATGGTGCTGATGGAGAAGCCGATGCTGTAGGCGCTGTAGCGGACGCTGGTCGGGAACATCTCGGTGATGGCCGTGTGGACGACCGCGGCGTGGCCGGAGAACGCGATCGCCATGACCGCGGCCCCAACGGAAGCCGGCAGCATGTTGCCGGTGGTGATGAGGCTGAACATCGGGTAGGAGAGCACGGCCATCGCCACAGCGGAGATAACCAGTACCGGCTTGCGGCCGATCCGGTCGGAGAGTCGGGCCATGATCGGGATGCAGATGACGACCGCGATGAGGCCGACGACGTTGACCAGCAACGCCTGTTGCATGCTGAAGTTGCGCTCGGCGCCCAGCGAGGTCTTGAGGTAGGTCGGCATATAGGCGAAGAGCAGGTAGTAGCCAGGGCCGTTGACCGCGGGCAGCAGGACCACGAGCAGGATCGCTTTCAGATGGCGACTGGACGTCAAGGCCGCAGCCAGAGGGTTGCGCTTGACGGCCTGGTGGCTCTTCAGGGCCTCGAAGACCGGCGTCTCCTCCATCTTGCTGCGGATGTAGAAGCCGATGTAGCCCAGGGGCGCCGCGAACAGGAACGGGACGCGCCAGCCCCAGCTTTCCATCCGCGCGTCGCCCAGGACGAGGATCAGGGTCGCCGAGAAGGCGCTGCCGAACATGAGGGCGACGAAGGACCCGACTGCGATCCAGGCCATCGACGCGTTGCGGTGCGCGTTGCGGGCGTACTCGGCGACGAACGACATCGCCCCGGCGACTTCGCCGCCGGCCGAGAAGCCCTGCAGGACTCGAAGCGAGAGCAACAGGACCGGCCCCAGCACGCCGATGACGGTGTAGCTGGGGATGAGGCCGATGCCCGTCGTGGCGGCCGCGATGAGAATGAGCAACGTCGCCAGCAGCGCCTTGCGTCCGATCTTGTCGCCGAAATAGCCGCAGATGACGCTGCCGAACGGTCGCGCGATGAAGCTGACCAGGAAGCCGACGTTGGTCAAGAACAGCGCCCCGGCCTGAGCGCCACCCATGATGTTCAGCGCCAGGTAGGTCGTGAGCAGCCCGTAGATCCCGTAGTCGTACCACTCGACGAACGAGCCGACCGCGCCCGCGACCGTGGCCCGCTTCACATCATGGTCGGAGACAGCGCGGATGTCGGTAGCAGTGGTGGTGGGGTAAGAACCTGGGTTGGTTGTCATATCTGTGCCTTCCGAGCACTGCGATCAGGGCCGGAGGTGCCGCAAGGGTGCGGCTGTGCCATTGACCATGGCCTCCTCTTAAATGAGAGAGTACTCGCATTTCTGGTGGCGTCAAGAGGTGCCCGCGGTCCCTTTCTGCCAGACCGATAGGCCGACGGCCGCCGGCAGCCAGATGTCATTGCGCGGATGCTCCGTGGACGCTAGCCTAGCAATTGATCTGATAGAGCAGTCTCGTTTTGGAGGGTAGCGCATGACGATCCGGGTGGCGCAGTGGCAGCGTCCAGATCCACTATTGGTGGCCGCATTCGCGCAGTTCGCGGTCGCCAACATCGGCGACGCGATGGACCGGCTCGGAATCGTGGACGGCGGCATCGGGCCGATCTGGCCGGGCGCCAAGGCCGTCGGCTCGGCGCTGCCGATCCTCACCACGGCCGGTGACAACCTGGCGGTGATCGAAGCGCTCGGGCTGATTCGCGATGGTGACCTGCTCATGGTCAACGCGGGTGGGTACGACGGCCGGGCCATCCTGGGGGACAACCTCGCTCAGCGCTTCGACGTTTTCGGTGCCACAGGCGTCGTCGTCGACGGCTACGTGCGCGACGGCGACACGATCGCTGCCTTGCGCTTCCCCGTCTTCGCCCGTGGCCTCACCCCCGCCGGTCCCTGGAAGAACGGACCCGGAGTCATTGGCGAGGCTGTAGCTATCGGGGGAGTCGTCGTGCACCCGGGCGATATCGTCGCGGCCGACTCGGACGGAGTCGCCATCATCCGGCCCGAGCGTGCCAACGAGGTTCTCGCCGGATGTCGCGAGATCGCCCGGGTCGAGGCGCAGAAGGACGCCGAAGCCGCCCAGCTGCGAGCGGCGCGCGACGACCGAAGCCTGGTGGCGCACTGACCCGGGGATGCTCCGGTCCGGGCTGAGATGGGTGAGGAATAGCGCCACCAGGCTCGGGTACCTCGACGAGATGACCGACAACCACCTCCAGCAGCAGATCAGGGCCGAGCTCGAGGTGGTTCAGGACTTCGACGCAGCCCGCGAAGCCGAGCGACGCATCCGTTTCCTGGCTGACTACCTGATGCGCACCGGATTGCGAGGACTCGTCCTGGGGATCTCCGGGGGTGTGGACTCCTCGGTCGGTGGGCGGCTGTGCCAGCTGGCCTGTGAACGGGTGCGCACGGAGGGCCACGACGCCGTCTTCGTCGCGATGCGGCTGCCCTACGGGGTGCAGGCGGACGAGTCCGAAGCCCAGCGGGCCCTCGAGTTCATCGGCCCGGACGAGGTGTACAGCGTCAACATCAAGCCGGCGGTCGATGCGATGTGGGAGCAGTGCACCGCCGCCGGACTCGCTGTCGACGACACGCTGGGCGACTTCGTCATCGACGACTACCTGCAAGGCCGGGACATCGCGCCCGAGGATGAGGCGATAATTCGTCGTTGGTACAACAGCACCGCGCACAAGCGCGCGCAGCCGGTCACACCGGCCGGCTGGGAGGTGAGCCAGGCCGGTTCGCGTTAGCCGCCGCCCGGCGGCAAGCGCCCAGTCCCTGCACACCGCAGGGTCGCGCTCAGGGAGGTGCGTCGTCGCAGATAGCGCGGGCGATGATCTCCTTCATGATCTCCGAGGTGCCACCGTAGATGCGTTCGACGCGGGCGTCCAGCCAGGCGCGGGAAACCGGGTATTCCTGCATGTAGCCGTAGCCGCCGTGCAGCTGCAGGCACTCGTCGGTCAGGCGACCCAACATCTCCGAGTGCCATAGCTTGCCGGTCGACGCGCCCACCGAGTCCAGACGCTCGTCCAGGTGCTCGCGGATCATGCTGTCGCACAGGGCGCGCCCAGCCTGCAGGTCGGCCCACATGCCGGCCAGCTTGAAGCGGGAGTTCTGGAAGTCGGCGATCCGTTTGCCGAACGCCGAGCGGCCCCTCACGTAGGCCACGGTCTCGGCGAACACCGCTTCGGCACGCGCCTGGCACTGCACGGAGATCAGCAGGCGCTCCTGCGGCAGTCCCTGCATGAGATAGCCAAAACCGTTGCCACGCTCACCGAGCAGATGCTCCGCCGGCAACCGGACTCGGTCGAAGAACAGTTCGGCGGTGTCCAGCGCATGCTGGCCGATCTTGGGTAGGTTGCGCCCACGAGTGAAGCCGGGCATGTCGCTGGTCACCACGAACAGCGACAGGCCGTGCGCACCCCGCTCAGGCTCGGTCCTGGCCGCGACGACGATGACATCGGCATTGCGACCGTTGGTGATGAAGGTCTTCTGGCCCGACAGCACCCACCCGTCGCCCTCGCGCTCGCAGAACGTCCGGATGCCGGCCAAGTCACTCCCGGTGCCCGGCTCGGTCATCGCGATGGCGGCGATCCGTTCGCCGCTGACGAGCGCGGGCACCAAGGCCCGCTTCAGCGCGGGCGTGCCGTGATGAACGATGTACGGCGCCACAACCAACGAATGCAGCGAGAAAGCCGGCGCGGTAGCTCCGATCCGGCCGAGCTCCTCGCAGACAACGATGTCGCCGAGCAGACCGCCGCCCGGGCCGCCCTCCTGCGGGGTGAGCCAAGCGCACAGCAGACCGAGCTCCCCGGCCCTGCGCCACACCGACTTCGGAACCACGTGGGCCCGCTCCCAGTCGCCATAGAAGGGCACGATCTCCCGTTCGCAGAATCGCCGAACCGAAGCCCGGAAGTCATCGTGCTCCGGTTCGAAAAGCAGCCGGGGAAAGGGCGCGACCATCCAGGTCTCCTCTGATCGGGTACGGGTGATAGCGCTTGGTCACTCCGCGCGTCCACCGGCCCAGTCCTCGACCACGCCGCGCACGTCATCGTCGTCCAGCTCACGCGCCCGCAGCCGGGCCGGCTGCGCCGGGTCGCGCAGGAAGGCGTGCAGCGTCTCACCCACGCGGGCCAGCACCAGGTCGCTGTCCTCCCGTATGCCGTCGGGCTGCCACCGGGTCGCGGTGACCAGCGCGCTGCTGGTGCACCCGGCGAGGACGCGTGTGGGATCGGCGTCCGCGGGACCCGGCTTGCCGTGCGGCAGCCGCTCCAGCAGACGGTCAAGGGCCTCACCGGTCAGGCGCAGCCAGTAGAAGTGGATGCCTAGCGCGTCGATCATCACCTCGAGCGTCACGCCTTCGGGCTGGGGCAGCAGCACGATGCGCCACGGCTCGTCGGGCTTGGTTCCGGTCAACCGCGTGTCCAGCGCCAGTCGAGATCGTTCCTGGAACGCAAGTGCGATGCCGAGGTCGCCTCGCACCTCGACGTCCTCCTCGCCGGGCGCCGTCGTGATCAGGTTGCGAGCCGCCAGCGAGCGAACCGCCTCGGCAACCAGCTCGGGCGGCGGCTCGCGCTCGAGGAAGCTGATGACACCGTTGACGGCGGCGATCTCGGCCAGGGTATACGCGCCGAGCGGCACAGGCCCGGTGTGGACGAGCTCGACGACCCCCTCGAGGAGTCCGAAGGGCGCGTCATGCACGGTCGGATCGGTCATGGCGTCCTACCAGTCCCGCCGGCGCGGGTGCGGTCTGTGTCGAGAGGGGGCTCGTCGCCGCCCTCGGCAGCGGTCGCGCTCGCCGCTGCGGGAACGGGAGCCGGCGGCGCCGGCGCGCCGGGCGGCAACACGCGCACGG
Organism: Dermatophilaceae bacterium; assembly: GCA_044867305.1. Taxonomy (GTDB): domain Bacteria; phylum Actinomycetota; class Actinomycetes; order Actinomycetales; family Dermatophilaceae; genus Phosphoribacter. Next base: position 9,698 of record JBIOUP010000008.1, on the reverse strand, counting down.
CATACGACACGGTCCGCCTGCCGAGGGTGAGGGCGCCCGCCCGAGTGCGGCCCGGGTCGGGCAGGGTCCACTCCGGCGGCTGCTGCTGCTCGACGAGCAGCCCTCGCGCCTGTGCTGAGGGCACCTCGGTGACCCACACGTCAGAGCTGCCGAACAGTCCGTTCGACTGCTGCTCGCCGCCGACGAACACCAGCTCTGCCAACGTGTTTGCGCGGTCCGGCGGAGGGAAGAGCCGGGCCAGGTCAGCCGAGGCCGCCGTGGTGTCGTCGTCGTCCTCGATGCGCTCCAGGGCGGCAGTCAGATCGGCGCTCGCCGACGGCGGCAGGGGCACCCGGGCGCGCAGGTCGGGGGAGAGGTACATGGGCCGCCTTTCCGTCGCGGCCGACAACCCCCACGGGCCGACGTTGCGCTTGGTGATGCGGTACACGACGTAGTCGAGGAGGTGCTGCACGTCGTGCAAGTCCGGCAAGCGGAACCCGGCGCCCATGGATGCGGGGGTCTTCTCGAACTGCACCCACGTGCCGGACGTGGTGCGGCCGTGCAGCTTCTCCCGCACCACCGGCCCCTTCAGCCCGAAGTCGGGGTAGCGGGCCTTGTCGATCGACCTGTGGTGGCTGGACAGGCGCTGACGGCTCTTGGTGAACTGCCACGCTTCGTAGAGCGCCGGGTCATCCACCAGCACATGCGCCCCGCACAGCACATCTCGTAACCGCACCACGTCCAGACCATGCCGCTCGAGGTCGGCGAGGATCGTTGCCTCCGACGGCGTGAGCTGCGCAGCGGCACTGAGCAGGCCGCGGCGGAACCCGCCCTTGCGTGCCGTGAGCTGCACCAGCAGCAGCACCCGCTCGCGGACCCGCTCGGTCTGCGCGTCTGGTGCGGTGCGTCGCCGAGCCACGAACGAACCCTAGCGCCGGGGGTATGCCGGACGTCCCGTCAGCGTGGACGGGAGAAAGTCCGGGTAGCCCTGGGCGGGTCAGCTGGCCATGAGGGCACCGAGAGGCGGGAGAACCGCTGTCGCGATGGCGAGCTCGCCGGCGGCGTTGGGATGGAACGGGTAGTCGCCCGAGAGCCCCTGGACCCACGGTTGTGCGCTGCACAGCCCGTGTCCCTGGAAGGTGGGCTGGACCGACTTGAAGCCGAACGCATCGGCGCCCTGACGCAGCACGGAGTTGAGCTGGGCGAGGACCGAACGCAAGGGTTCGATCTTCTGGCGCACCTTGGCCGGCTGGTTGTCCACCCCGGCATCCGCGGCGAACCCGTACCCGCTCGGTCGCTCGACCGGGGCCTTCGGGTCGTCCAGGTCCGGGCAGTCGAAGGTGTCGCCGAACGGGTCGTAGTACCCGGTGACGATGACGCTCGGGTGCGTCGGCAGGTCGCTCAGCTGCTGGAGCAGCTGCCCGTACTGCAGGTGGAAGGCGTCGATCCGGCTTCTCATCAGACTCTCGCCGAGCTGGTCGTCGCAGCGCGGCAGGCCGTAACAGTACTGCACGAAGTCCGACCAGCCCACGTCGTTGGCTCCGACGCTGACGACCACCACACGCAGCGAGGTCATCGACTTGAGCACCCCGAGCTGCGGCGCGATGCTCCCGCTGCCTTCGACCTGGGGGCCGAGCAGCCCGCCCGAGACGGTGGCAGAGCTGCACGCGAGGTTTGCGACCGGCATACCGGTGGCCGAGCTCAGCACCCGGGCGTATGCGTCTCGGGACCGCCCGCAGGTCGTGTCGAGCTCGCTCGCCTCGGCGAGCGGGGTGTTGCCGACGCCCGCGGCCGTCGAGTCCCCGACCACCGCGACCGTTACGTCACTGCGGGCGGGGCCGACGGCCGTGGGCACCGGCACGAGCGCCGCCGTGCCGGTGATGTCGGCGAGGGTGGCGACCTTCGCCAGCTGGTCGTGGGCTGACACGACGGTGACTGCGGCCGACGCGCCGGTGGCAGCCATGGCCAGCAGGACACTCAGCGCGAGCCGCCACGCCGGGTGCCGCGAGGGCGGTGCTCGCCAATGGTGGTCGCGGACCATGCTGCGTGCCGCGTTGCCGGCGAGGTAGAGCACCCCGCCGATGAGGCCTGCGACGCCGAGAAGCCGGACGAAGAACGCGGTCCAGCCGCCGGCCAACGCCTCACCCACCGCGGCGGTGTTCGTGCGCAGCGTCCGACGACCGTCGGCCGTGCCGGTCTGGATGAAGTCGCTGGCGGCAGCGTCGCGGTTGAAGTTGCGCCAGGCCAGGCGTGGCCGGACCGGACCAGGGAACTGCAGGGCGGTGTCAACCGGGTCTTCTCCGAACAGCTGGGCCTGCCCCGGTCCGGACCACCCGAGCGCGGGAGTGGGTGGCACCGCTCCGACCTCGACGTTCTGCCCGAACACGGTGAGTCGCACTGGCGGGGTCACCGCCAGTGCCAGCAGCAGCGCGGTGAACGCGAGGACGAGGTACGCCGCTGCCCAACTGCCCCCCCGGGCCCATCCGCGCGCGGTTGCGCGCATGTCACAAGGATGCGGGAAGGATGCGAACTGCGAGCCGGATTGGCGCTAGGTGGGTGCCCCCTGGCCGGCGGCACAGTCAAGGAGTTGTCGGCCGGCCGGCGGCAAAGTCAAGGAGTTGTCGTCCGCTCCATGATGCATCGTGGAGTAAGCGCCAATGCGTTGAGGTGTCGCCGTGGTGCTGGGGGCGCTGCGACAAGAGTCATTGAGCTGTCAGCCCTTTTCGCCCGCAGACAGGAACCGGGGTGGGCGCTTCTCGCGCAACGCGGTGTAGCCCTCGACGACGTCCGGGCCGAGGAAGGTGAGCATCTCGTAGGCCGCGGACTGGTCGAACATCGGTCCCGCGATGCGCAGCCAGTTGTTGAGGGCGCGCTTGGTGAGCCGGATCGCCGGTTGGGACCCGGTGGCGAGGACGTCGGCGACACGCAGGGCCTCGTCGAGGACTTGCCCAGCGGGCACAGCCTTGGCCACCATCCCCAAACGCTCTGCCTCCGCTCCGGTGAGCATCTCGCCCGTGAGCAGGTAGTAGCGGGCTTTCGCCATGCCGGCAAGGAGGGGCCAGATGATGGCGGCGTGGTCTCCCGCCGCCACGCCGAGCTTGACGTGTCCGTCGCCAATGCGGGCGTCTTCGGCGGCGATCGCTATGTCGGCCATGAGGGCGGCGACCGCGCCAGCGCCGACGGCGGCACCGTTGATCGCCGAGATGATCGGCTTGTCGCAGCCGATCATGTTGTAGACCAGATCGCTCATCTCTTTGAGCATGCGCAGGGTCTCGTCGTAGTTGCCCGCCAGCCGCTGCACCATCGCCAGGTCTCCGCCGGCCGAGAACGCCTTGCCGGCACCCGTGATGACGGCGACGCGGGTTTCCGGGTCGGCGTCAACGTCCTTCCAGACTCCAGCCAGCTCCGCGTGCATCTGCTCATCGGCGGCGTTGTACTTGTCGGGTCGGTCGATGGTGATGACCAGGACGCCGTTGTCGCGGCGGGAAAAGGTCAGCTGCTCGTAGCCGTCGATGCTCACGGGTGGTCCTGCCGTTCATCGTCCATCTTGCTGTACTTGGTCAAGACCGTAGCGCGATGGAGGGAAGCCCATGGACTTCGAGCACAAGGTAGCGCTAGTGACCGGGGCGGCCTCGGGCATCGGTAGGGCTGTCGCGCTCGGACTCGACCAGGCCGGCGCGACAGTCGCTGCCGTCGACCGTGATGCGCCCGGGTTGGCGACCCTCGCGCGCGAAATGCAAGATCGGGCGACTACCCATGAGGTGGATCTCGCCGATCCACAAGCGGTGCTGGCCCTGCGCGATGCGGTCAGCGCGGCCCATGGCCTGCCGGAGGTCATCGTCAACGCGGCGGGCTTCGACCGGGTTGAGCCGTTCCTGCAGAACGACGACGCGCTGTGGGAGTCGTTGGTTGCGGTGAACTTCCTGGGACCGGTCCGGCTGACCCATGCCCTTCTCGAGCGGATTGTCGCCGAAGGACGCACCGCGAAGATCGTCAACATCGCCAGCGACGCTGGACGCGTCGGAAGTCTCGGCGAGACGGTGTATGCCGGGACCAAGGGCGGGCTCATCGCGTTCACCAAGTCGCTGGCGCGGGAGATGGCCCGGTACCGGATCAACGTCAACTGTGTATGTCCCGGACCTACGGACACGCCGCTGTTCGCGACGCTGCCGGAGAAGGTCAGGGACGGGCTGATCCGCGCCATCCCATTCCGGCGCCCAGCGAGGCCCGAGGAGGTCGCAGATGCGGTGCTGTTCTTCGCCTCACGCTACTCGGACTTTGTCACCGGTCAGGTGCTCAGTGTGAGCGGCGGCTTGACCATGGCAGGGTGACAGCCTGAATCTTCGGCCAGCAAGGATCGACGCCGCCCAAGCGACGCTCAGGTGACATGTGCGCCGGTGCGGGTGGCCACCCAGAGCTCCTCCGCCGGCCACCGGGATGCCCACTGCGCCGAGACGATCTCGTAGAAGGCGTGGTCGAGTGCCGCCGCCGGCGCATAGATCTCATGGAGGGCTTGCACGACGAACCCGGACCTGCGAAGGATTCGCACCCAGTCCCCGTGGGAGGGATGGAACTCCACCCCTCCTCCCGGCCAGCTCACTCGATATGCCTCGCGCTGGCCACGGAGGAGCCGTTCCTCGGCGACACCCTCCTCTGCCGGGACGCAGAGCGCAGACAGCAGGCTGTTGGTGAGGAAGACCAGCCGTCCTCCCGGACGTAACAGTCTGGCCGCCTCAGGCACCCAGCACTCGGGGTCACACCAGGCCGCGGCTCCGTGCTCGCTGACCACCAGATCGAACTGACCACCGCAGATGGGCACTCGTTCTGCATCCGCCTGCACTAGCGGGAAGTCGGGACCGAGTCTGCGCTGCAGGCCCCGAGCGGTGGCCAGCTGTTCGCCCGAGAGGTCGGTTGCCACCGTCCTGGCGCCGGCCCTGACCAGCCAGGCCGACAGGTAACAGGTGCCAGCGGCCAGCTCGATGACATCCAGGCCCCGCACATCCCCGAGCACCCGCAGCGCGCGATCGGGAACCGCGAACAGGCCCCAGACGACCTCCGTCTTCGACCACATGGACTCGGCGGCAGCGTGCGTGTAGCGCTCGTTGAGGATGGCCCACAGAGCGCGGTTCCGCGCAATCTCGCCCGCCCGGCCCTTCGTCACCTGGCCAGCGTAGGCGGCGCTGCGTCCCAACCTCGACGAGCACTACGTGCAGACGGTGATCAGACCACTGTTGTTCAAGGTGACCAACAGCATGACACCGGCGGCAGATGTTCCGACATCCTGGGGGGCTCCTGCGACAGTCGGCCACACGAGGTCATCGCTCACCAGTCCACCGCGCTGGAGGCGAGTTTGCAGCTGGGTGCTGTCACTCGTGATCCCGACTTTCGCGCCGGCCGGGCCCGACTCGACACCGATCATGGGCCGAGCCGAGGTGGCGGCATAGGAGTGGCAGCCGGGCGAGGAGTCCGCTTGGCCCGCAAAGCCGTCCACGAGCACGACCCGGGGAGCCGGGGGCAGGGGGAGGTCCCCGGACGTCACGAGCACCTGCAGGTTCGCCGCCGCGTCCAGCAGGCCCTGAGCGCTCGGTGTGACGTCAGGCAGCTGCTCTTGAACCTCTTTGGCGCCCAGCAGATCCGTGGTGACGTCGGGGTTCTCGTCCTCCTCGGGATACCCGCGCAGAATCGGTGCCCCCTGACGAACGAGCGCCGCCGCGCCGAGTATCCGGTCCCGCAGCGAGCCCCAGGCAGCGACTCGCTGGTTGCCGAACTGGTAGGCCTCGTGCGCCCCGTTGAGCACCACCAGAGAGAGCAAGCCCACCCCCAGCGCAGTCGCCAGCCAGCGAGGCTGCGCGACGCGGTCGGCAGCGGCGTTCATGAGCACCGCGACCATCGGCATCATCAGGGTCACGATGACGTACACGTACCTGGACGACTTGCTCTGCTCGACCCCGAAGGCCGCCCGCCCCATGCCCATCATCGTGGTCATGAGGAAGGCGGCGGCGATTCCCGCCCAGGCGAAGTGACGCGCACGTGCAGGTGATGGCACGAGGACGCCGGCCAGCAGGACGAGCACGAGGACAGCTCCCCCGCCGGGAACTCCCGACATCGCCTCCCAGGCGTGGGTGAGCACGGTCCAGATATACGTGGGCAGGTTCAGGACGGTATCGGCAAGCCCCATCCGCGGCGTCGTGGCGAGCCCGTGCCAGCCGACGGCGGCGAACCACACGGCATACACCGCGCTCGGCACGGAGGCGACGAGCAGCGCGCCGCGGATCCCCCTTCGGCACAGGCCGTATGCCGTGACGAGGGCGAGCGTGACCAGGCCGATCGACGAGAAGGTCAGCCCGAGGCTCAGGGCCGCCCACGTCGGCCAGATTCGCCAGGCCGCAGCGTCGTAGTGGTCGTAGCACCAGAGGGCAAGCAGACCGAGGGCGAGCGAGCCGACGAAGCCGATCTGGAAGGGCCACAGGATGTTCTCCGCGCCGGCACCGTTGAAGGCCAGCATGGTCGCGGCGGCGAAAGCCACCCACCGGCGTACCCCGAAGCGGACAAGCAGCAGGTAGCTGAGGATGGCGAGCGCCGCATGGGCCGCGAGCACCGGCACGAGGTAGGGCAGGAAATGCCGCAGCCCGAAAAGCGGGAAGAGCGCGCGGAAGAGCAGGATCGGGCCGGTCGACCAGTGCTCATTGTGCGGCGCCCACGGACCGAGGTCGGCTCCTGGCACGTCTTCCGACACGGTGCCACGCCGCAGCAGGAAGGCCCAGTCATCGGAGAAGAACCAGAGCGAGCGCGCGAGAACGAGGTAGAAGCCGGTCGAGACAGCGACGACGACGCCCAGCGAGACGGCCGGGATCCGATGGGATGCGCGCCACGCGGGCGGACTCGGCGGGAGGGTTTGCGATGCCGGAGCGTCCCGAACCCTGCTGTCCAGCCCGTCCACCGCACGAGCATCCCACGGGACTCCCGCGCCGACTGCGGCGCCAACGCCCGACCGAGCCGGCTCGCCCAGCCGGTACTGTTGCTGTGCTCATCCTGCGGAGGAGATCGCATGCTTCTGGTGCCGCGACAGCTGCAGCGCGCTGGAATGACCGGCAACCTGCCCTACTACGGCGGACGCTTCACACCAGCGCAAGCGTATGCCGCGTCGCATCCCCGAGGTGCCGCGCCTGGACCGCTCTCACCCGCCCCGGGTGCGCCGACCGCCGGTTTCCGCACTCCGACACCGTCCGAGCCGGCCGCGTCCGCGACACCACCCGCGAGGCCCGCGGACCAGCTCGAGGCGCTCAGGGGGCTGCGCGACTCAGGGGTGATCACCGCTGCGGAGTACGAGCAGCTGCGGGCCCGGGTGGGCAGCTGATGGGTCCGGTACAGGTCCTGGTTCTGGGCTTCGACGAGCCGACTTTCAGCGGGGAGGTCCTGGCCGAGCTGAACCGGCTTCGAGAAGCAGGCATCGTGCAGCTCGTCGATGTCCTTCTGCTTTCCCGCAACGCAGACGGCACGTTCGAGACCCTGGCCCCAGCCGGGATGCCGGTGGGCCTGGGAGAGCTGACGACCGCACTGCTCGGCGGCGCTCACGCAGACAGTCCCGACCAGCCTGAGCCTGGCGAAGCCGCCTCGGGTGACGCCGCACTGGCGATGCCGCCGGCGTGGTCGCTGGCCGACGCCGTGCCCCCCGGCTCGGCGGCAGCGGTCGCGCTCATCGAGCACATCTGGGCCAGTCCTCTGCGTGATGCGGTCCAGCGCTCCGGTGGTGTGGCGCTGGATGAGACGTGGCTGTCTCCCGCAGACCATGAGCTCCTCGGGGAACTGATCGCTCAGCGCCAGCAGTAGCTGCTCTTGGGCTGTGCGCACCTCGTTACCGTGGGGGCATGTCGGACCTGGCTGCGCCACGCCACGCCTACCTGGACGTGAGCGCCGGAGTCGCGGGGGACATGCTGCTCGCCGCGTTGCTGGACGCCGGAGCGGACCGGCATACCGTCGGGACGGCCATTGGCGCGGTCGCGCCCGATGTCCAGATAACGCTCGAGGGTGTGCAGCGCGCCGGCTTCCGGGCGCTGGAGGTCCAGGTCCGAACGAGCGAGCAAGGGCAGGCGCACCGGAACTGGGCCGACATCCGCGCGATTCTGCAGAGCGCGAACCTGCCATACCCCGTCAAGGACGACGCCCTCGCCGTGTTCCGGCGGCTGGCCGAAGCCGAAGCCGCCGTGCACGGCATGGCCGCCGATCAGGTCGAGTTCCACGAGGTTGGTTCCTGGGATGCCATCGCCGATGTGGTGGGAGTGTGCGCCGCGCTGCACGACCTGCGCGTCACGTCCCTTACCTGCGGTCCGATCGCGGTCGGCTCCGGTACGGTCGACGCAGCCCATGGCCGCCTGCCCGTCCCCGTGCCGGCAGTCCTCGAGATGGCGCGCGGCTGGGAGGTCTTCGCCGGCTCGGAGGGCGAGCTCGCTACTCCCACCGGCCTGGCGCTGTTGACGACGCTTTGCACGGGACAGGAGAGCCTGCCGCACCTGCTCGTCATGGCGACGGGGATCGGCGCCGGCGGCAAGGACCGGCCGGGGCGCGCCAACATCGTGCGCGTCGTCGTCGGACACCGGCTCGACTCAGCGCTCCCGAGCGAACGCATGGTCCTGCTGGAGACCAACGTCGATGACCTCGATCCACGCGTGTGGCCATCCGTGCTGGAGGCGATGTTGAAGGGCGGTGCGGCGGACGCCTGGCTGTCTCCGGTCCTGATGAAGAAGAGCCGGCCGGCCCACACGCTGCACGTGCTGGCGCCGCCGGAGAGGCGGGAAGACTTGCGGGACTTGGTCTTTCGGCACACCTCCACCCTGGGCATACGCGAGCACGAGGTATGCCGTCCGGCGCTGGAGCGCTCTTGGCGTCCGGTCGACGTCGAGGGCCATGAGGTGCGGATCAAGGTGGCCAGCCGGGCTGGGGTGGTCGTGCACGCGAGCGCCGAGTACGACGACGTCGCGTCGGTCGCCGCCAGCGTGGGCCGACCCGTGCGGGAGGTGCTCGAGCTGGCCAGCGCTGCCGCGGTGGGGGCCGGACTGGTGGCGGGCGCACCCCTGCCCGAGCGCTAGAACAGTCGCCGAGCAACCCCGCCCGACATCCAGCGGCTCACGGGGCGGCGATCTGCGCAGCGAGGTGGCCGCCACCGTAACCGTTGTCGATGTTGACCACGCCGACACCGGGCGCGCAGGTGTTGAGCATGGACAGCAGGGCGGCAAGACCTCCGAACGACGCGCCGTAGCCAACCGACGTCGGCACGGCCACCACGGGGGCCGCAATCAGCCCAGCCACGACCGCGGGCAAGGCGCCGTCCATGCCGGCCACGACGACGACGGCGCGCGCCGACCGCAGCAGGGCCAGGTGCCCCAACACCCGGTGCAGCCCGGCCACGCCCACATCGGTGACGAGGCGGGCATCGCGCCCGAGGTGGCGCGCCGTCAGCAGCGCCTCGCGTGCGACGGGCAGGTCCGAGGTTCCCGCCGCAACGACGACGACCAGCCCGCCCGCCGGCTCGGGGCGCCCGGCCGGCCAGATCAGCATGCGAGCGACCGGGTCGTGGAAGGCATCGGGGAGCACTCGGCATACTGCCTCGGCGTGCTCGACTCCCGCGCGGGTGAACAGCGTCGGACCCGCAGGACGACGCGCCTTGACGGCGCGGGCGATCTCGGCCACCTGCTGGGCGGTCTTGCCTTCGCACAGCACGG
>JBIOUP010000007.1:0-2713 GCA_044867305.1 Dermatophilaceae bacterium | reverse complement strand
ACGGGCCTACCGGCATACTCGCGCGAGCGTGCCCTTGCTCACGTTGAGCACCCGGTGAGTCCCGAGGCTACGGCGAAGTACCGTTCGCACATGGCCAAGGCAGCTGGCGTCCCCGGATACACGATGGCTCAGCTCGCCGCGTTTGTCGCGGTCGCCGACGCCGGAACGATCACCGGCGCCGCTGCCCGGCTCCACGTGTCACCGTCAGCCGTGGCCGCCGCACTCACCGACCTCGAGCGGGTCCTGCATACCCAGCTGTGTGTCCGCCACCGCGCCAAGGGCGTCGTGCTCACCTTCGCCGGCAAGGCGGTGCTCGCCAAGGCTCGCACCCTGCTGCACGAGGCCACCGAACTGGAGCTCGATGTGCGTGGCGAGCCCGGACAGGTGTCGGGGGTGCTGCACGTGGGCTGCTACACGACCCTCGGGCCGAGCGTGCTGCCGCCTCTGCTCGACGCGTTCACCCGTCGTTACCCGGCCACCAAGATCGAGCTGCGCGAGGACTCCCTCGAAGTGTTGCGCCAGGCGGTGGACGCCCGGGACGTCGACTTGGCCATCGTCTACGACATCGACCTGCCGCGGCACTGGCATACCGTCGCCCTGCTGCGGGCGGCACCCCGAGTGCACCTGGCCGGTGACCATCGACTGGCAGGGGACGAGCGCTGCGTCAGCCTGCTCGACCTGGCCGAGGAGCCGATGATCCTGCTGGACGCGCCGCCAAGCCGCCAGCACCAGCTCGAATGCTGCCGAAGCGCCGGCGTCGAACCGCGGGTGGCCTTCCGCACCAGCAGCTACGAAACGGCACGCGCACTCGTCGGCCGCGGACTGGGCTGGACCTTGCTCGTGCAGCGAACCCCAGTGGACGTCACCTACGAAGGCCGACCCATCGTCGTCAAGGAGGTCGCCGAGCCCATGCCGATCGTGGCGACGGTGCTCGCTTGGCGAGAGGAGACTCCGCTGAACCGAGCCGCTCAGGCGTTCATCCAGCTCGCGGCGACGGAGGCAATGCCGCAGTCGATGTGAGGTCCGCTCGGGGTCGATGTGCTACCGAGCTGGATACCGGCCTGCTGGATCCCGGCCTGCTGGATACCGGCCTGCTGGATACCGGCCCCGTTTCACATCGACCCAGCGGCGCGGAGCGGCAAGGGTCTACAAGCGGCGCGAGGGGCAACGGTCTTAACCGCCGAACGGCATACCGCAGCTTTGATGCTGTTGCATCTCGACTAGTTGTGCTTTTCGGTGGAAGCGCAAGGGGTCATCATTGGAGTAGGAGCCGTGACTCGCCGACGAGGAGCCCGCATGACCAAGCCGTTCGCATCGACCGCCGACACCGAGGCCAAGAAGCAGACCCTCGAGGTCCTCGCAGACGGCGTGTACGCCTTCACAGCCGAGGGCGATCCGAACATCGGCGCCGTCGAGGGCGAGGACTTCCTGGTCTGCTTCGAGGCCTTGGCGACCCCCGCGGCGGCCCGGATCTGGCTGGAGCAGCTACGCAAGCACACCGACAAGCCGGTCAAGTACCTCGTGCTGTCGCACTACCATGCCGTCCGCGTCCTGGGCGCGAGCGCCTTCGACGCCGAGGTGATCGTCGCCCACGAGATGACGCGCCACCTCATCGAGGAGCGCGGCATACAGGACTGGCACTCCGAGCACGGCCGTATGCCGCGCCTGTTCCTGCAGCCCGAGACGATTCCCGGCCTGACCCACCCCGACGTGACCTTCGCCGACCGGTTCACCATCCCGCTGGGCGGCGACCGGGGCGACCTGATCCTGCAGTGGTGCGGCCGCGGGCACACCGCCGGCGACGTCATCCTGTGGCTGCCCAAGTCCAAGATCCTCTTCGCCGGCGACCTCGTGGAGTCGCAGGCGGCGCTCTACACCGGGGATGCCTTCCACCGTGACTGGGCAACGGCCACCCTCGACAAGGTCAAGTCCTTCGAGGCGGAGTGCCTCATCGGGGGCCGGGGCGCCATCGCGAAGGGCCGCGGCGAGGTCGACGCCGCCATCGAGCAGACCCGCGACTTCCTCACCACCATGCTGCGGGAGGTCGGAGGGGTCCACGCCCGAGGCGGCACCCTCAAGGAGGCGTTCGAGGCGACGCACGCGGCCCTCGCCCCCAAGTACGGCAAGTGGCCGATCTTCGAGCACTGCGCGCCGTTCGACGTGCAACGGCTCTGGGACGAGCTCGACGGCATCGACTGGCCGGTCATCTGGACCGAGGAGCGCGACCGCGAGGTCTGGGCCCGCCTACAGGACTGACTGGACTGCACCGGCCCGAACTGGACTGACGACGTGAACCGGCAAAGGAGCCGCACATGAGCACATCTCAAGCGCCCGGGGGCCGAGCGGGCAGCTCTCTCGAGCCGGGTCGGCGCGTTCTCGTGCTGGGCGCGGGCCCGGTCGGTCAGACCGCGGCCCTGCTGCTGGCCGAGTGGGGGATCCCGAGCGTCATGGTCGACTCCCGACCCGAGCGCGACCCCATCGGATCCAAGGCCATCTGCCAGCAGCGCGACGTGCTGGACGTGTGGGACCACGTCGGCGCCGGCCGCCAGATCGCCGACGAGGGCGTCACCTGGAGCCGGGCAGTGACCCTCTACCACGGCGAGGAGCTGTTCACCCAGGGCTTCGTCGACCGGGGCCACTCGCCGTTCCCGGCCTTCGTCAACATCGGCCAGGACCGCACCGAAGCGATCCTCGACAAGCAGATCGCCGCCAA
>JBIOUP010000006.1:0-8534 GCA_044867305.1 Dermatophilaceae bacterium | reverse complement strand
CGGCGGAGGAGGAGGCGGGGGCGGGGGAGGAGGGGGAGGCGGGGGCGCACTCTTGACGGGGACGGTTACCGAGTGCACGACCCGCGCATACCCGGCGCTGCCGACGCCCTGGGCTGCGGCCTCGATGACGTACGTCCCGCCCTCGGTGAACCGGTGGTCGAAGCCGCTCAACGACGGTGCGTTGCGAATGACCTGACCGCCCTTGAGCACCCGGAACAGGAAGTCAGGCGGGTTGCTCAGCACACCGCGGATGCGCTTGCCGGAGAAGCTTCCGTAGTGGGTGGAGACCAGCAGCGGCGCCTGCCCGCTCTGCGGCTTGACATCCAGGCCGAAGTCGAACGGCGCTGGCAGTGCCTCGATCTGCGAGATCATCCCCCGCACCGAATGGACGTCGTCGCCGAGGTTGTCGGGAGGGGACAGATGTTGGCTGAGGCCGCGCAGGCTCACCGATGCGAACGGGTAACCGACAAAGCCAGCGAACTGGCGCACCGTCCTCATCAGGCCGCACCCGACTGCCGCGCGATCGTGTCGACCTGAGCGCTCAGCTCACGAATGAGGGCCTGCTGCTCCTTGACCACCTTGGTGAGCACCGCGACGATGTCCATCGCACCGAGGCGGTCGCGCTGTTCGTGCGAGACCAGCTCCGGCGCTTCCTCGGCGATGAACCCGACGTTGCGTCGCTGGCTCGGGTCCGCCTTGTAGCGGAACGTCACCGGCTTGAGCTCGTCCAGGGCGTCGAGGGCCTGCTCCCCCGAGAGCTCGGACACGTCGTCCTTCAGCGCGGCAGAGGAGGCTTGGCTGATCGTGCCACCGACCTTGACGTTGCGGTCCACGATGAGGTCGCCGCTGATGTCGACGCGGTCATGGAAGTTGGTTGCGCCCTGCGCGGTGAAGCCGCCGGTGACCCGGGCGTGGTTGAAGATGGTCACGCCGGTGGCGTTGTTGACCCCGATCGCGCTGCGCTCGAGGATCTGACCGCCCGCCACCGGACCAGTGAACTCCAGTGTCACACTGTCGTTGTCGACGTACCAGATGGCGTTGCCCTTTGCGGGGCCCCGCCGGTCAAACATCTGAAAGCCGGCCTGCGGGCCGCTGGTGGAGACCAGGCCGTCCTTGGCGAACGTCACCACGTCGCCGCCACGGGAGTCGGCGAACAGCCGAGCGTGTCCGCCGAAGGAGTAGAGGACCCAGCGCTGCTGGCTGGGCTGGGTGCGGTCGCGGAATGCGTAGCCGGCGAGCGGGCCGGTGTTTTGGACCTCGGCGTCGGCCAGGTCGATGGTGTTCTCGTTCAGTCGAATGTCGCTAGACATCGGGTGGTCCCCTTCGGTGATGGGCGAAAGGCGGAACGGTCCGTTCCTCCTGCCACCCAGGGTGAGAGCCGCCCCGCGACAACCGCATTGGGCGAACGCCTCAGATCGGCACGGCATACCCCTTAGGTAGGATTCGGGCGAAGTGGGCCGAACGTCGCGAGGTGCGGACCTACCTTGCGGGTGTCCTAGCGAGGGTCAACCGCTGCGCGAGGACAGAGTATGGACGGACGTTGCGATGACGTGCGATCACAGCTCAAAGCGGGTGCCGACAGTGTTGGGTATGAAGGCCTCGCCAAACCGGGCGCCCATCGCGTGCTGGGCCCGCCATCCGGTGCAGTGGGCCGGGACGACGACACGAGGATCAAGGGCGCCGAGGTCGTCGAGAACTCGGGGGATGAGGGGCTCGAAAATCGGTCCGTTGAGATGGAATCCGCCCAGGACGGCGTAGAGGGTGCGCTCCTTGGTCAGCCGGCGGGCGTACCGGCAGATATTGACGATGCCAGCGTGGCCGCAGCCGGTGATCACGAGCAGGCCCTTGTCCTTGATGTCGACGATGAGCGCCTGGTCGTCCAGGACGAGGGGGTCGGGCTGCCAGCGGCCGTCAAGCCAGGCCTGTTGCGGGGGAAACCCGGCCTCGTAGCCCGTGGTACGCGGTACTTCACCGGTGACCAGGACGGATCGGTTGAACAGGAAGCTGGGCTGCTGCTCTTCGATCACCTCGAAGCCGGCGTCGAGGAGCGCTCGGCGGCTCGTGGTCGGGACCTCCTGCGGGTCGCGACCTGGGATGGCCAACCGGCGCCGGCGCCAGAACTGCGGGTGGATGAGCACCGGGAGGTTCACTCTCCCGAGCCGCCGGATGAGGCCGTCGAGCCCGGCAGTGTGGTCGAAGTGGCCGTGGCTGCAGACGATGGTCTCGATACCTGATGGGTCGACCTTGAGCCGACGCATGTTCTCGACCACGCCGTCGGGGGTGGTACCGGCGTCGAAGAGAATCTGGTGGTGGGCGCCGTTCTTGCTCACGTCCACCAGGACCGAGAAGCCACCATCGGCCAACGGGACGTCGGGGACGTCGCCGCCTTCCATGGTGCTCGCCGGCTGGCGGCCGCCGTCGAAGATTGGCAGGGGTGGCCGGTGGGCTGGTCCCTGATCCGGTATGAACGGATCGGTCACGTTATCCATGAGCGTCGTTACCGTCACCGAGTCGACCGGTTCGAGGTCGAAGAGCACCCTTGGCTCGAAATCGTGCAGCACCTGGGGATGGGGCTGGTGGGCGATGCCCATGTCGTCGGTGCACATGCCGATCACTCTCCTCGACAGCTATAGACCAAAACAAGCCGAAGCGGTGGGAGTTGGCCGGCCACGGTAGCGCGGAGCCTTTGGCGGGTCCCGGCGAGGGGTAGAGGCGCGACGCCGCTCAGCAGGGGTTCGCGCGCGGGACAACACGGGTCTTGCACTCGTCACGACATCTCGGCAAGCTCGGCCATCCGGGCCATCCCGGGCCCCAGGTGCTCGCGAAAACGCGAGACAGCTGCGGTGACCTCGGGCGAGTCCGCCATCTCAGGGGGAATCCGTGCTGGGTTCAGCGGGACCTGGTCAGCCCACGCTTTGATGCCGGCATGCGAGCCGAACGCCATGGCGGCCCTCGTGCCCAGAACCTGCATGCGCGCCCAGTCGGCAGGCGTGTTCGACAAGGGTGAGGGCGGGCACAACGTGTTCTTCTCCTCGTCGTCGTCGCAGGTCGCCTCCACGTATCCGGCCAGGGCCGCGCCGAAGCAAGGGAAGCCGGTGCGGATCGGCTGCACCGTGATCGCATCGCGGCCCCAGATCGGCACCAACGGCCGGTACCGCAGGCCCGAGGCGGCACAGTGCACGATGAGCGCGTCCTTCGCCATGGCACGCTCGCCTTGGCCGAACACGAGGCGGGCCCGCCTAACACCCTTGATGTGGCCGAGCCGGACCACGTCGTCGATCGTGCGCAACCGGTCGAGCTCCCCCTGGGCAAGCGTCGGGGTCTTCGCCATCGTGGGAGTGAGGGACCGGTCGATGCGCAGCATCACCCCCGCCTCCTCCAAGCGCCGGAACAAGTCGTCCGGCGATGCGGCCTCAGCCGCAGCCTGCATGGTGTCGGCCGCCATCCCGACGTAGACGGCGGGGTTCGGCTGGACAAGGGCGCGGTTGAGCATCCACGGGTCGCGGGGCCGCACCCAACAGATCGCGTCCGGAGCAACGCCATTGTCGAGTAACCAGATGCACGCATCGGTCGCGGTCTTCCCCGAGCCAACGATCACGTACTGGGACGGTGCCTCATCCAGCTTGACCAGGTCGTTGACGGCCATCACGCGCACGCCCTCTTCGACTCCGAACGGCGCCGGCGTTGTCGCTGGGATGTCAGGTGATAAATAGCGGGCATCGACGACGCGCCGCCTGGTGCGGACCTCGTAGCGCTGACCGGAGACACGCGACACGAAGTGGCCCTCCCCAAGGTATTCACAGCTCGGGTAGAACGCCACCTTCCCTGACTCGAGCATCCGCTCACGCAGGACCTGCCCGTAGTACGCGCAAACCTCTGGCGCCGTCGCCCGCGCGTGCAGGCCGGCCTCCGGCCCGGTGGTCTGGATGCGCCCACCGCCGAGCAGCGTCGAGGCCACTCCGTAGAACGCGGATGCCTGGTGCAAGCGGACGAACGGGTAGGCGTCCAGCCAATGTCCGCCGACGCTGTGGCGACGGTCGAGCATGACGACGCTGACGTCGGCATGGTCGATCAACGCATCGGTGAACGCCATTCCCGCCGCTCCCGCGCCGACCACCAGGTAGTCCGCCTGCAACACCGTCGCCACGGGCTCATGCTGTCTCCGCGCGAGTGAGGGGTCAACCGCCTTGTCGGCAACCGACCCGCGTTTCCCGGCGGCGCGGCGCACGACGGTGAGGATGACGCGACGGGTGAGCGCTGGGGTGCGCCCCTCGTGAGCGCAGCGTGCGTACGCGGGTTGGGTTCGGCGGTCCGCCCAGACGTATGGTCAGCGCGTGGGCATGTGGACCCTCCCCTGGCGAGACGACGGACTGGCGAAGCGGGCCGCTGCGGCGGCTGGTGACGTCGACGCCTCCCTCGCCCTGGCAGCCGACATCGGTCCAGTCGCACGAGCTTTGCGCCCCGGGGCCGAGCCGTGGGCTTACCTGTCCACCTTGGCAACCCTGGGGTCGGTCGACCTCACGACCGCGCGCGTCGTCGAGCCGCACCTGGACGCGCTCGCGATCCTCGACCAGGCCGGTGCGCTGCCGACCGCAGAGGCGCTGGGGTCCGGTCCGAGCGTCACGTGGGGCGTGTATGCCGCGGAGGGTCCAGGACGCCGCCTCGATGCGGCAGCCGATGGTGGCGGGGCCTGGACCCTGACCGGAAGCAAGCCCTGGTGCTCGTTGGCCGACCGCCTCACCCATGCGGTGGTCACGGCATACGACGAAGACAGTGGCCGGCGCGCCTTCGCGGTCGACCTGCGCGGTCCCGGCGTGACGGCCGCCCCGGACCCGTGGGTGTCCCGCGGCCTGGCCGCGGTGCGCAGCACCGGACTCACCTTCAACCGAGTGCCCGCGGTGCCGCTCGGCGGCCCCGACTGGTACCTCGCCCGGCCCGGGTTCTCGTGGGGTGGCATCGGTGTGGCCGCGGTGTGGTTCGGCGCCGCTCAGGCGCTGCGCGATCGCCTCGTCACGACGGCATACCAGCGGGCGCCCGACCAGATCGCCCTGCTGCACCTGGGCACGACCGACAAGGAGCTGTATGCCGGGGAGCTAGCCCTGCGGCACGCCGCGGCTGCGATCCAGGCAGGGGAGGCGGTCGCAGCGGCGGGGGCGATACTGGCGCAGCGGGTGCGCGCCGTCATCGCCGTGGCCGCCGAGCACGTGCTGACGGCCGTGGGCCACGGCCTGGGCCCGGCCCCACTCACCGGTGAGGAAGAGCACGCCCGACGGGTCGCCGACCTCACCATCTACCTGCGCCAGCACCATGCCGAGCGCGACCTGGTACGCCTCGGTGAACAGTCACTTGACCGCGGGACGTCCCCAGAGAGCGTCGGGTGACTCCGCGCAGCGGCGGAGCGGCACCGCCGTTTCGCCACGACGAGGCGGGCACCAGCGAGCCGGACTGGCTGCTGGACGAGCGCTGGGACGCAGTGCCCGCCGTCAGCGCCGACGAGGTGCATCGAGGCGTTGACCGGGTCGTCGTGCTGGCTGCGCATCCTGACGACGAGGTGCTCGGAGCCGGCGCTTTACTGGCCGAGCTCGCAAGCAGCGTCGGCGACATCGTGGTCGTCCTGGCGACCGACGGCGAGGGCTCACATCCTCCTGGCGCGTTCTCCGGCGGTCTGGGTCAGCTGCGGCGCGCCGAAGCGCGCAGGGGTCTGCACCATCTGGCACCTGCCGCTCGGCTGGAGCACCTGGCGCTACCCGACGGCCGGCTGTCCGCGTACGCTGACCAGCTCGACGCCGCGCTGCGGCCGCTGCTCAGCCAAGGGACCCTGCTGCTGGCCCCGTGGCGCCACGACGGCCACACCGACCACGACACCGCTGGCCGGGTGGCCTCCGGAGCCGCCGAGTACACCGGTGCGCAGCTGCTTGAGTATCCGATCTGGCTGTGGCACTGGGGGATTCCTGACGATCTCCCATGGGAGGATCTGCTCGTCGTCAACCCGGCCCCAGCAGCCCTCCACGCCAAACGGGCCGCCATTGCAGAGCACCGCAGCCAGCTGCTGCCGCAGGGGCTGCTGGTCGAGCAGGGGCCGATGCTGGGCCCGCACGTGCTGCGCCGTTTCGAGCGCGTCGTGGAGACCTTCGTCGGCTCGGTCGCCACGAGCCCCCCGTCTCGAGACCGGGCCCGGGTCGAGACGTTCGAGGCGATGTACGACCGCGGCGAGGACCCGTGGGGCTTGCAGAGGTCCTGGTACGAAGAACGCAAGCGCGCGTTGACCACGGCTGTCCTCGGCAACCGCCGCTACCATAGCGTGCTCGAAGTCGGTTGTGCCACAGGCGTTCTCACGCGCGTACTCGCCCGCCGCGCCGAGCAGGTCACCGCCGTCGACGTCAGCGCGCGAGCGCTGCAGGTGGCCGGCCAGGCCAGCGACGTCGACAACGTGTCCTGGGTGCACGGAGGCGCACCGGAAGCCGTGCCGGAGGGTCCCTTCGACCTCGTCGTGCTGTCCGAGGTCGGCTACTTCCTCACTGGTTCGGAGTGGCTAACGACATTGAGGCGCGTGCGGTCCGCGCTGCAGCCGGGCGGCGAGGTAGTCCTCGTGCACTGGCGTCGCCGCCCGGACGGCATACCGTTGGACGGGCCCCTGGCCCAGCAGCAGGCCAGAGTGGCACTTGGACTTCCGGTGCACGCGATGTATGCCGACGCGGATGTCGAGATCGACGTCCTCGCCGCGCGCCCCTCGCTCGCGCAGCAGGAGGGGCTGGCGTGAGGTCCGTCGACCGCGCGGTCGTCGTGGTGCCGGCCCATGACGAGGAAGAGCTGCTGCCGATGTGCCTCACCAGCGTCCTGGCAGCGGCAGCGGCGGCGCGGGCCGGGCACCCAGGGCTGCGCTGCCACGTCCTCGTCGTCCTGGACCACTGCAGCGACGCCACAGCGGCGCGCGCCGGGGCGTTCCCGGTGCTCACCCTCACCAGCCGCCGGCGTGGTGTCGGAGCCGCCAGACGCGAAGGGGCACTCGCGGGACTGCGGCTGGCCTTGTTCGACGGGTGCCCACCGGAGCGCACGTGGCTCGCCTCGACCGACGCGGACTGCGTCGTGCCGGAGCACTGGCTGACCGGCCAGCTGGAGCTCTCGCTGCGTGGCGCCGACGTCGTCATCGGCACCGTCGAGCCCGACGGGTTGACCGACGCAGTGGCGCTGCGCCGCTGGCACGAACGGCACGATCTCGCCGAGGGCCACCCCTACGTGCACGGCGCGAATCTCGGCGTCCGCGGTAGCGCCTATGTCGCTGCTGGGGGGTTCGGTGAGGAGACGGTTGCCGAGGACGTGAACCTCGTGCGCCGCCTCATCGCCGGGCCGCACCGGTGTGTGGCAACCGACCTCGTCCGGGTGCGCACGTCCGGCCGCACGACCGGGCAGGTCACCGGGGGCTTCGCCGACTACCTGCTGGGCCTGTATGCCGAGTCGGAGTAGCCGTCACGCCTGCTCAGGTCGCACATCGTCGGCGCTCGGCGGCCGGCGCGTCGGGTCGGTGGCACTGGCAGCGTAGGCGAACACCACGCCGCGCAGCAGAGTGCGCACGGCCTCGGCGGGGCGCGACAGCGGCTGGCCGGCCGGAGTACCCAGTGAGACCTGCACGACCAGGGCGGGATCCGGGAACCGGACCTGCAGGTCTTGGGCACCCAGCATCCGCTGCGCCACGGACAGCGGCAGAACGGTCGCGCCAAGTCCAGCGCGCACCGCGCGGGCCATCAGAGCGACTGACTCGACTTCCCCGACCACGTGAGCCGTCGTCCGGGAGCGGTTGAAAGCGGCTTCGACGACGCGGCGGATCGTGTGGGTGGGGCCGGGCAGCAGTAGCGGCACCTCGGTGAGGTCCGCCACCGAAACCGGGGCGTTCTGCTGCCCGGGGAGGTCGGCCTCGGAGGGGGCGACGAGCACCAGTTCCTCGGTCAGCAGCTGTTCGAAGTCGACCCCACGGATGGGGCCCAGCTGGTAGAGCAGGGCCATGTCCATCCGTCCGGTCATCAGCGCCTCGCTGAGGACGCCTCCGAAGTTCTCGTTGATGTGCAGCAGCACACGGGGGTACTCGCGGCGCACAGCACCGAGCAGCGGCAGGGCGATGGCGTTGACTGTGCTCAGTGGCGCCAGGCCGACGGAGACACCTCCGGCCAGCTCCCTTCCAACGACCTCGACGTCGGCTTGGGCCTGATCGAGCTGGCGGAGGATGACTTGGGCGTGCCGATAGAGCGCTCGCCCGGCCTCGGTCGGCTCCACCCCCTGCTTGCTGCGGACCAACAGCTGTTGACCGAAGTGCGTCTCCAGCGCAGTCATCTGTTGGCTCAACGCGGGCTGGGCGATGTGCAGCAGATCCGCAGCGCGCGTGATGCTGCCGGCGTCTACGACTCGGACGAACGAGAACAACCGGCGGGTGTCCACGGTTCTCCCTGCCTGGCGCCTGGTTGGACGGCCGTGCAACGCGCCCGGGTATCTCCTTCCACCAGCTCACCGGGCTGCACGGCGCTCTACTCTGCCACTGCCCC
>JBIOUP010000005.1:0-12464 GCA_044867305.1 Dermatophilaceae bacterium | reverse complement strand
AGCGCCTGGGCCAGGGACGCGATGGGTTCCCAGCTCACGGTTGCGGCACGGCGTTCGGCCTCCGTCAGCGCGTCTGCCAAGGCGAGAGCCAGCTTCTCCACCCGCGCCACGTCCTCGCTGCCGAGCCGGATCTGGGCCTCGTGCAGCACCTCCCGCAGCACCCCGAGCCCGTCGCGTATGCCGTCCAGGCCCGGGCGTGAGAGCGTTCCCCCCTGGAGACCTTCTACCCACTCGCGGCAGGCGACCGAAAGGACGAGCAGGTGGCCCGCGAGGTTGCCGCTGTCGACGGTGGAGACGTACCGCGGCTCCAACGGCTCCAGGGTCAGCGTGTCGACCCAGTTGTAGATGTGCCCGCGGTAGTGCTCGAGGCGGTTCATCGTCGTGAGCGTGGCGTGGATGCGTTCGCTCGCCTCGGCCAGGCCGATCCAGCCCAGGTCCCGGGCGGCGACGGTCGTCAGCAGGTACAGCCCGATGTTCGTTGGCGAGGTCCGGTGCGCCACGACCGGCTCGGGGTCCTCCTGGAAGTTGTCCGGCGGCAGGTGGTTCTCGCGCGCCGTGACGAAGGTGTCGAAGAACAGCCAGGTGCGCCGGGCGATGCGGCGAAGCAGCTCCCGGTCCTCGGCCGAGGTCTCGGCTTCGTGCGCCTCCGTCTGGTGGCTGGCCCACCGGGCGATCGCGGGGGCGCCGAGCCAGATCAGGCACGGAGCTGTGGCGATGGCGAGGTACGCCGGCCCGTGGAACGCCGCCACGGTGATCGCGGCGACCGGCGCCACGAGGCCGCCCCACATGAGCCGGATGTAGTTCGACAGGGAGTGGCTCGCGCCGGCCTCCACGGCTGCCGCGGTGCGCCACTGCAGCAGGTGCCGTCGGGAGATGACCAGCCGGTAAAGGGTGCGCGAGATGGCGTCCAGCAGCATCCAGGCCTGGTGCGCCATGAAGGTGAAGTTCAGTCCGGCGAGCAGCACCCCGTCGCGCAGGTCCTCGGCGAGCCCTCGGATCTGGCTGCGCTTGGTCACGCCCTTGCGCCGCAGCAGCAGCCGGGGCAGCAGTGGCAGCAGCGGGGGCAGGAAGACGGTTGCCAACAGGACGCCGGTGTAGACCAGCGCGGCAACCGGTGCCAGCAGGGCCAGACCGACCGGCAGGGCCACGACGAGTGCGATCGGCGAGAGCGAGCGGCGCAGGTTGTCGAGCATCTTCCACAGCCCCAAGCCCCCGATCCCCCGCCGTCGGTGCAGCAGCCATGGCAGCAGCTGCCAGTCACCGCGGGCCCACCGGTGGGCGCGGGCGGCGGCGACCTCGTAGGCGATCGGGTACTCCTCGACGACCTCGACATCGGTGACCAGCCCCGAGCGGGCGTAGTTTCCTTCGAGCAGGTCGTGGCTGAGCAGGGTGTTCTCCGGGACCCGGCCGGCCAGGGCCGCGTCGACGGCCTCGATGTCGTAGATCCCCTTCCCTGCGAACGAACCCTCACCGAACAGGTCCTGGTACACGTCGGACACGGCGAACGTGTACGGGTCCAGCCCTCGCTGAGTCGAGTAGACCCGCTGCACCAGCGAACTGCCCTCGGACATGGGCAGCGAGGGCGTCACCCGGGGCTGCAGAATCCCGTACCCGCGCACCGGCCGCCCGGTGATGGGGTCGAGGCGGGAACGGTTCAGCGGGTGGCTGATCTTGCCGACCAGGCGCCGGGCCGCCTCGCGCGGCAGCTTGGTGTCGGCGTCCAGGGTGAGCACGTAGCGGAACGGCCCCGGCAGACGGCCCTCGTCCACGGTCAGGCCGGTGTCTCGGGCCCCGCGCAGCAACCGGTTCAGCTCATCGAGCTTGCCGCGTTTGCGCTCCCACCCCATCCAGAGGCCCTCGCGCGGGTTGAACGTGCGGGGCCGGTGGGCGAGCACGAACCGGTCACCGTAGCGCTCGTTGAGCGCCCGTATGCCGGTGCGAGCCCGGGCGAGCAGCTCCTCGTCATCGTCGCGGACTTGCTCGGGATGGTCCATCCAGTCGGTGACGAGTGCGAAGTGAATCTCCCCCCCGCTGTTGGCCAGGTAGTGCACCTCCAGCTGTGCCACGAGCTCGTCCACCTCGTCGGCGGAGGCGAGCATGGCCGGGATCGCGACCATCGTCCGCGACTCCTCGGGGACGCCGTCGCGCAGGGCCAGCCCGGGCAGGATCGAGGCGGCGAACCAGCGAGCCGACCAGAAGTTGACCAGGCCGAGGGCCAGTTCGCTGATCGGGATCGAGGCCAGCAGGCCGAGCACGACGAGTGCCGTGAGGCTGCGCCAGTCCGACAGGACTCCGATGCCCCACACCGCCGGCCCGAGCAGCACGACGACCATCGCGGTGAGCGCCAGCAGGTAGCCCCCGATGCCGAGCCGGCGGGCCGAACCGGCCAGGCGTCGTCGCCAGGGGGCGCGGTAGCCGATCGAGGTGGCAAACTCGGCGAGGCCGTCGTCAAGCAGCCAGTACCCCACGTCGCGCTGCACGTCCTCGGTGGAGTACTCCGCCCGAATGAGTGCCGCCCGGGCCACGTCCAGCTCCTGCTGGTGGGCACCGCGGGCCAGGTCCTCGATTGCCGAGCGGTACAGGTTGCGGGTGGGGAAGTCCAGCGCGGCATACCCGGGGTTGGCGCGCATCTGCTCTTCGATGAGGCTGACCCGTTCGACCCAGTCGGCCCAGTCCAGGTCCGAGATCAGGCGCAGACTGGTGAAGATGTTGCGCACCGTCACCGTTGCGCTTGCCTGGTGCTGGTGCTCCTCCAGCACCAGCACCTGCGGGTCGAGACCGGCAGCGGCCAGGCGCGCGCGGAGCCACGCCTCGGCGTCCGGGCGGTCCTGGCCGCGCAGCCGACGCAGCAGCCGTACCGAGAACGACCGGCTCAGCACGTGGCGCTCGCTCTCGGCGAGAGTCGCCTCGACGCCGGCCCCGCCCCCCGGTCGGGCGAGCACCAGGTCGGCGGCAGCATCGGCATACTGGCGATCCCGACTGGACGTCACGACCAGATCGGCGAGGCGGCGCAGGTTCTCGACAAGCAGCAGCCGCAACGTGATTGCGACCGCCCAGAGCTCGCCCAGGGTCAGTGGCTTGCGGCTCTCGTAGGCGCGCACGTAGCGGGCCAGCAGCTCGGGGTCGAACAGGCTGTCGGTGTGGGCGACGTAGGCCCACATGATGCCGAACACCCGCGGGTGGCCGGACAGGAAGCCCGGGCCCAGCTTGGGCAGCTGGCGGAAGTAGTCGCGGGGCAGGTCCGCCCGCACCTGGCGGACCTGGGTCTCGACAATGTGGAAGTTGTCGATGATCCACTCGGCGGCGGGAGTGATGCCGCGCTTGTGGTGCACGTCGTCGAGGATCGCGTCGTATGCCCTGGCGAGCGCATTCGCGTCCTCATTGAGCCGCTCGAGCAAGGACACGACAGGGACGGCGGTGCGGACGACGGTCTGGCTGTCGGCGAGCGACTGGGCGTGTCGCTCGAAGCGCTCGACCCCGAAGATCTCCGAGCGGATCGGCGCCGGGTCGGCCCAGGGGTCGCGGGTGCGGCGGTGCCAGTGGGCACGCCTCTGCGGCCAGCCAGGGGCGGTCACGCTCGCTAGGTTAGTGGGCGGAGTGCTGGTTGGTCCGGCGGGCCGCGCGGGTGCCCAGCGTGACAAGCCGGCGCACCAGTGCCGAGTCCAACCGGCGGTCGGCTTCCTTGCCTTCGACCAGTTCACTCGCGCCCCCAGCAGGCGCCGAGGGCAGCAGGCGGTTGACGACGCCGAGCATCCGGATCGTCGTCGCCGGGGCCAGACCCCGGAACCGGCCGGCCACGAACGCGAGCGGGGTCAAGGTGACCACCGGCCGTCGGGCCAGCACCCCGTCGACGATCCGCCGGGCCGCCCGGTCGGCATCCATGGACAGCAGCGGCAGTGCCGCTGCCGGCCCGAACCAGGCGTACTCCCGCGCGGCGTCGCCCCCGAACAGCGCATGCTCGGGCGAGCCCGTGCGCATCAGCCCCGGAACGATTGTCGTCGCACTGATCCCGCTGCCGCGCAGCGCCGCCGCCAGTCCGTCCGAGAAACCCACGGCCGCGAACTTCGCTGTGGCGTAAGGCAGCAGATGCGGCGGTGACACGACGCCGCCGACCGACGTCACTGTTCCGATGCGCCCGGTGCCGCGCCGGCGCATCCCCGGCAACACCGCCATCGCCAGATGGATCGGCCCCCACGTCATGATCGCGAGCGCGTCGTCGAACTGCTCGAGGGTGACCGACTCGAGCGGCAGGACCTGGATGATGCCGGCAACTGTCACGACGGTGTCGATCGGGCCGATCTCGGACTCGACTGACGCGACCATCTCCTGCACCGCCGCTCCGTCGCGTACGTCGCACGCCCGCCAGTGCACCTCCCCGTCGGAGCGCAGCAGCGCTGCGGCGCGGTCCAGCTCACCCTCGTCGCGCGCAGAGATGACGACTCGGAGACCGCGGCGCAACAGCTCACCCGCGATGAGAAAGCCCAGCCCCCGCGAGCCGCCGGCGACGAGCGCCAACGGACCGGCGGCCACTCGATCTGCGTTCTGGGACATGCCGGCTCAGAATACCGGCTTGCCGCCGGTCACGCCGACGACGGTTCCGGACACGTAGCTGGCCTCGTCGGAGGCGAGGAACACGTACGCGGCGGCGACCTCGATCGGCTGCCCGGCTCGGCCCAGCGGCGTGTCGTGCCCGAACTTCTCGACCTTCTCCGGCGGCATCGTCGAGGGGATGAGCGGCGTCCATACCGGGCCCGGCGCCACGGCGTTGACCCGGATGCCGCGCGGACCGAGCTCGGCGGCGAGGTTGACGACCAAGTTGTTCAAAGCCGCTTTCGTCGAGGCGTAGTCCAGCAGGTGGTCGGACGGGGAGTAGGCCTGGATCGAGGTGGTGACGATGACGCAGCCGTGCGGTTCGAGGGTGCCGGCGAGCGCCTGCACCAGCCAGAACGGCGAGAAGACGTTCGTGGCGAAGGTGCGCTCGATCTGCTCGGCCGGGAAGGCCTCCAGCTTGTCGTGGGTCATCTGGTATGCCGCGTTGCACACCAGCACGTCGAGGCCACCGAGCGCGGAGACGGCCGACTTGGCGACCTGCTCGTTGGCGTCATGAGTGCGCAGGTCGGCGGGCAGCAGGGTGCAGGAGCGCCCGGTCTGCTCGATCAGCCGAGCGGTCTGCTCGGCGTCCGTCTGCTCCTGCGGCAGGTAGGAGATGGCGACCTGCGCGCCCTCCTTGGCGAACGCCACCGCGACGGCTCGCCCGATGCCGGAGTCGCCGCCGGTGACGAGCGCCCGCTTTCCGGGCAACCGGCCTCGGCCCACCCAGCTGCGCTCGCCGTGGTCCGGGGCGGGCCGCAGCTCCTCGACGGTCCCGGGCCAGTCCTGGGACTGGGGCGGGATCTCGGACAGGTCTGGCTGGTTGCTCATCAGGAGCCTTTCGTCACCGAATGCTCATCGGGTCGGGTCGAGGACGACCTTGATACAGCCGTCCTGCTTGGCACGGAACATCTCGTATGCCGCCGGGGCATCGGTGAGCGGGATGTGATGGGTGGCCAGGTTCTCCAGCCCCAGCACGTCATCGGCTCTCCCGACGATCTCCAGCAGCTCGTCGGTCCAGCGGCGCACGTTGGCCTGGCCCATCCGGACCGTGATGCCCTTGTCGAACATGTCCCCAAGCGGGAGCGGGTCAGCGGCCCCCCCGTACACGCCGAGCATCGAGACGGTGCCCCCACGGCATACCATCTGGAAGCTGGCGTGCAGGGCAGCCAGCCGGTCGATGCCGACCTTCTCCATGGCAGCCTGGCCCAGCGGCTTGGGCAGCCGCCCGGTGAGGCTTGCGGCTGCGCCGGCCACGGTGTTGACCACGCCACCGGACGCCTCCATCCCGACCGCCTCCACGACGGCATCCACCCCGTAGCCGCCGGTGGCGTCGAGCACTGCTGCCGCTGCGTCGTCGACCGCGCTGATGTCCACGGCCTCGACCCCGTGCGCCGCTGCGAGCGACAGCCGCTCCGGCACGAGGTCGAGGCCGATCACCCGCGAGGCTCCCAGCAGGCGCGCGCACCGGGCCGCGAGCTGGCCGACCGGGCCGAGCCCGACGACCGCCAGCGTGGAGCCCTCGTGCACACCGGCATACCGAACCCCCTGCCACGCAGTCGGGAGGATGTCCGACAGGTAGAGGAACCGCTCGTCCGCCGCGCCGTCAGGAACCGGGATGGGGCCATAGTGTGCCTGGGGGACGCGGACGTACTGGGCTTGCCCGCCTGGCACCGCGCCGTACATCTTCGTGTAGCCGAACAACGCTGCGCCTCGCTGGAACTCGCGCACCTGGGTGGTCTCGCACTGCGACTGCAGACCTCGCGAGCACATTCGGCAAGCCCCGCAGGAGATGTTGAAAGGCACGACGACCCGGTCGCCTTCGTGCAGGTGACTGACCTGCGCGCCCACCTGCTCGATGACGCCCATGAACTCGTGACCGAGGATGTCGCCAGGGGTGAGGTAGGGGCCCATGACGCCGTAAAGATGCAGGTCCGACCCGCAGATCGCGGTGGAGGTCACCCGCAGGAGGAGGTCGGTCGGCTCCTGCAGAACGGGATTCGCAACATCGCGAACCTCGACCTTGGTGGGACCTTGCCAGGTCAGCGCAAGCACGCCCGACTCGTACCCGTGCCGCTCACGCGCAAACCTGCCGCGTTTGGGGCCGATGTGGCTCGGGTAGGGTCCGGTTATCAACCAATGCCGAGGGGGTTGCCATGTCGACTGACGCCATCGTCCTGCTCAAGAACGACCACAAGCAGGTGGAGCGCCTCTTCAAGGAGTTCGAGAAGTCCGCTACCACGTCGGGGCGCAAGGGCCAGATCGCCGAAGAGGTCAGCAACCTGCTCACCACGCACACCTACGTCGAGAACGAGGTGCTCTACCCGCAGGTCCGTGAGCTGCTGCCCGATCTGGAGGACGACATCCTCGAGTCCTACCAGGAGCACCACGTCGTCGACGTGCTGCTCGAGGAACTGGCGGGGCTGACGGCCGATGACGAGCAGTTCGAGCCCAAGTTCACCGTCCTCATGGAGAACGTGCGCCATCACGTCAAGGAGGAGGAGGACGAGTGGTTCCCCAAGGTCCGTGACGGGCTCAGCCGGACCCAGCTGCAGGAGATGGGCGCCAGCATGTTGGCTCTCAAGGAGACCGCGCGCAGCAGCCTGGCTTAGTTCGGCGGCTTTTGCGGCGCGGGCGTCTCCGGTCGCCCGGAGGTAAAACCGAGCGTGGAGGTAAAACCGAGCGCTCTAGCGCTCCCTATCACCTCCGTTGCTCAGCTAGCGCCCGTTCAGATCGCCGAGATCTCCTGGTAGAAGACTCGGATGTGCGCCTCGACGAGATCGGCCGCATCAGCACCTCGACCCGCCTGAAGGGCGGCGAAGATGCCCTCGTGCTCGGCGCACAGCTGGCGCTGGACGGCGCGAAAGTGCGCGCTCTTGCTGAGCCGCTCCAGCAAGGTCGCCCGCATCGCGTTGCGCAGCGCCGTCGTCATCTCGGTCACGAGCGGGTTGCCGCTGGCGCGGGCGATCGCCACGTGGAAGTACGTGTCGTGGTCGTTGAACCCGTGCACGCTCACCTGCGCGTCGGCCATGACCGCCAGGTGCTCCCGCATCCGCTCCCAGTCGGCCGGTTTGGCATGCGTCGCTGCCAGCCGGGCCGACTCGCGCTCCAACGCGACTCGAGCGTTGACGACGTCGGCGGTGGTGACCGACGCGAGCATGATGTGCATCTCGATCACCCGGGTGAGCGCGTCGGCGGGTGCCGGATGCAGGAACGTGCCGGCGTCAGCGCCGGATCCCGTCGCGGTCCGAGCGACGCCGAGGGCTTTGAGCACGCCGATGGCTTCGCGCACGGCAACGCGGCTCACACCCAGGCCGGCGGCGAGGTCGCGTTCGGAGGGCAGCCGATCGCCGGCGTGCAGGCGGCCCGACTGCAGCTGACCCCGAATCTGGTCAAGGACCAGCTCGTAGGTCGTAGCTCGTGCGACAGGTACCCACCCCTCGCCAAGCGGCGTAGGCTGCGTCGCCATCGCGCTTCCCTTCGTGTTCCTCGTTCCGCGGTCCACCCGGTATGCCGGTGATGCACCTGTCCCGGCGTCCCGCTTGGCGGCGATATCGACCGCTCGGCGCGTTGCCGGTCTCACGGTATCCGGCCCCTTGCGGAGCAACCAGCGGACCTCTAACTTGTACGACGACATTATGGTCCTACCACACAAGGTAAGTCCATGGTCCAGATAGCAGAATCCCATCGCTAACCACCGTGAGAGGACGCGCAATGACGCCGGCCGCTGCGCTTAGTACCGCGCTCAGTACCCCCACCTGGACGGTCCCCCTTGCCGACGGGGACTTCACCCAGCGGGTCGATCCAGTCGGGGGGAGCCTCGCGGCGTCCGCCCTCATCGCCATGATCCCGCTCCTCGTCGTCTTCCTCTGCCTGGGCGTGTTCAAGACCAAGGCGTACGTCGCGGCCCTCGCGGGCCTGCTCGCATCGATCATCATCGCGGTCTTCTTCTTCGCCATGCCGACCGGACTGGCGCTGCTCTCGGCGACCCAGGGCTTCGTCTTCGGCGTGTTCCCGATCATGTGGATCGTCCTGTGCGCCATCTGGCTCTACCAGCTCACCGTGACCAGCGGACGCTTCGAGGATCTGCGCGACGTTTTCGACAGCATCAGCGAGGACCCCCGGATCCAGGCCGTCCTCATCGCCTTCTGCTTCGGCGGACTGCTCGAGGCGCTGGCCGGCTTCGGTGCCCCCGTGGCCATCACGGCCACGATGATCATCGCCTTGGGCATGACCCCGCTGCGCACCGCGGCGGTCGTCCTGCTGGCTAACACCGCCCCCGTCGCCTTCGGCGCCATCGCCATCCCCATCACGACCGCGGCAGCGCTCACCGGCATCCCGGCCACCCACATCGGGGCCATCGTCGGGCGTCAGGCCCCCCTGCTCGCGGTGTTCGTCCCCATCCTGCTGCTGCTTATCGCCGACGGCCGGCGGGGCGTGCGCGAGGTCTGGCCCGCTGCTCTTGTCACTGGCCTGTCGTTCGCCATCGCGCAGTTCGTCACCTCGAACTACATCTCAGTCGAGCTGACCGACATCGTCGCCTCCCTCGTGGGACTAGCCGCCACCGTCCTGTTCCTGCGTTTCTGGCAGCCCAAGGGCTCAGCTGAGGCTCGGGTCCGCCTGCTGTCCGAGACCGAGGAGGAGCAGACCCTCGCCTCCGGCTCCTCGGGCACCGGCCGGGTCGCCACTCGCGGCGGCGCCAGCGCCTCCGCGCCCACGGCCACGGCATACCAGCGGGGAGCCGGACTGGAAGGCGGACGGGTCTGGATGGCGCTGTTCCCCTACCTGCTCATCATCGTCATCTTCTCGCTGTCCAAGCTCGTTACCCCGGTCAGCAACTTCCTGGCCCGCACCGACATCAAGATCAACTGGCCATGGCTCAACGGTCACATCCTGGGTAGCGACGGCAAACCGGTGACGACGACGATCTACAACTTCCAGTGGCTGTCCAGCCCGGGGACCTTGCTGCTCATCTCGGGCATCATCGTGGCGATCGTCTACAAGATCGCGCCCAGCCGGGCGGTCAAGGACTTCGTCGACACGGTCGTGAAGCTGCGGACCGCGATCCTCACCGTGGCGTCGGTGCTCGCCCTGGCTTACGTGATGAACCTGTCCGGGCAGACCATCGCCCTGGGCACGTGGATCGCCGGGACGGGCGCGTTCTTCGCGTTCCTCTCCCCGATCCTCGGCTGGTTCGGCACCGCGGTCACCGGGTCCGACACGAGCTCGAACGCGCTGTTCGCCAAGCTGCAGCAGACCGCCGGCATCAAGGCCGGCATCGACCCGGCGCTGCTCGTGTCCGCCAACACGACCGGTGGCGTCGTCGGCAAGATGGTCTCCCCGCAGAACCTCACCATCGCCGCCAGCTCGGTCAAGCTGGACGGGCAGGAGTCGATCATCCTGCGGAAGATGCTGCCGTGGAGCCTCGGGCTGCTGCTGTTCCTGTGCGTGCTGGTCTACCTGCAGTCCACAGTCCTGTCGTGGATGCTGCCCCAGTGAGCACCACAACAGGTATGCCGTCCGCGCGCAGCCGCTTCGCCGGCCTGGACGAGTCCGTCCTGGAGCGGCTGCGCCGGATCGTCGGCCCGGACCATGTGCTGGTCACCGACGGCGACGTCGAGCCGTACGCGCGGGATGCCACCCCACTGTTCCGCGCCCGGCCCGACGCCGTGGTCCTGCCGGCCACGACGGGCGAGGTCGCGGCGGTACTGCGCCTGGGGACCGAGCTCGGCATCCCGGTGACCCCTCGTGGTGCTGGCTCCAACCTCGCCGCAGCCACCATCGCCGAACGGGGCGGCATCGTCCTGGTGCTCACCCGAATGGCGGCGATCAAGGAGGTGAGCGGCGACGAGCTGCTCGCCGTCGTCGAGGCCGGCGTCACCACCGCAGAGCTGGCCGACACCGCGGCACGCCAGGGGCTGCTCTACGCGCCCGACCCCGGCAGCCGCACGGTCTCGACCGTAGCCGGCAACGTCGCCATGTGCGCCGGGGGCCTGCGCGGCCTCAAGTACGGCGTCACCCGCAACTACGTCCTCGGGTTGGAAGCCGTGCTCCCCACCGGTGAGGTGATCCGCACCGGCGGGCGGCTGTGGAAGGACGTCGCCGGGTACGACCTCACCCGGCTGCTCACCGGGTCCGAGGGCACGCTCGCGGTGATCACCGAGATCACCGTGGCCCTCCTGCCGATGCCCGCGACGGCCCGGACGGGCGTCGCGTACTTCGACTCGCTTGCCCTTGCGGGACGGGCCGTCGCGGGTGTCATCCACGATGGGATCGTGCCGGCCACCCTGGAGTTCCTCGACAACCGGTGCATCAACGCGGTCGAGGACTTCGCCCAGCTCGGCCTGGACCGGGACGCCGGCGCGTTGCTGCTGTTCGGTGACGACGGCACCGACGAGGCGGTCGAGCGCTCGCTCACCCTCATGGCGGCGACCTGCGAACGCATCGGCGCCCGGGGGGTGACCATGGCTCACGACGTCGCCGAGTCCGAGGCTCTCCTCACCGCACGGCGCTGCTCCTTGCCGGCGCTGGCCCGGCTCGCACCGATCACCATGCTGGAGGACGCGACCGTTCCCCGACCACGCCTGGCGGAGATGGTCGAGCGCATCGACCAGATCAGCGCCGAGCACCACGTCGTCTGCGCGACCTTCGGGCATGCGGGCGACGGCAACCTACATCCGACGATCGTCTTCGACCCGGCCGACACCGACGTCCAACAACGGGCCGAGGCCGCGTTCGGGCGGATCTTCGAGCAGGCCATCGCCATGGGCGGCACCATCACCGGTGAGCACGGCGTCGGGGCCGCCAAGCGGGCCTACCTGGAGAGCCGGCTCGGGTCCGACCAGATGGCGCTGCTGCGTCGGGTCAAGCGGGCGTTCGACCCGGCCGGCATCCTCAACCCGGGGAAGCTGGGGTCGTGACCGATACCGTGCCGGCGGCCGCCACCGAGCGTCGCGACATCTTCGACGACGAGCTGCTCTCGGCGTGCATCTCCTGCGGGTTCTGCCTGCCGGCCTGCCCGACTTACGCCCTGACCAAGCGGGAGTCCTCCTCCCCGCGTGGCCGCATCACCTTGATGCGGGCGTTGCAGGAGGGTCGCCTCGACGAGGACGACCCGACTTTGCAGCACGAGGCCAGCCTGTGCCTGGGCTGTCGGGCGTGCGAGACGGTCTGTCCGGCCGGCGTCCAGTACGGCCGTCTGCTCGAGCAGTGGCGCGACCATCAATGGCGCGGCCGGCACGTCCCGCCCATTGCCGCCGGGCTGCGCACCGCGGTCCGGGTCACTCCGGCGCTGACCGCTGCGGGGCGGGCTCGCGGGGCGGCCAGGGCCACGGGTGGCGCGGTGCGCTCGCGACCCCACCTCATGCTGGGCTGCGTGGAACGCTCGCTGTTCCCAGGGGTCAGCAACGCCGTGCTCCGCCTGGTGCCGGACGCCGATGTGCCTGCCGGACAAGGGTGCTGCGGCGCGCTGCACGCTCACAACGGCGGCTCCGAGCAGGCGGCGAGCATGGCCAAGGCACTCGCGGCACGGATGCCGGGTGTCATCTTGACGACAGCTGGTGGCTGCGCGGCATACCTGGCCCACGAGCTGGGCCGGGCCAAGGTCCGCGAGGTCAGCGAGTTCCTCCACGAGAGGTGGGAGACCGACCCGTCGAGCGCGCCGACGCTGCGCCGGCTCACCGTGGACGGGCGCCCCGCTCGCGTCGGGTTGCAGGACTCCTGCCAGCTGCGCAACGGCATGGGGGTCTCGGCGGCTCCGAGGGCACTCATCGGCAGGGTTGCCGAGTACGTCGAGCTGCCGTCGGCAGGCGTGTGCTGCGGCGGGGCCGGCACCTACTCCATGCTGCAGCCGGAGATGTCCCACCGCATCCTCG
>JBIOUP010000004.1:0-3741 GCA_044867305.1 Dermatophilaceae bacterium | reverse complement strand
CTGGTCGGCAAGCCTCCGACCAGGTCGCCGGCCGTCGTGTGTATTGGTTATCCGCCCCTCGGGTCGATGTCATACCGGTTCGAGACCGGCGCAGCATGACATCGACCCGTTTGGGGACACCGACCGGCGGCGTGAGTCGATGTGATCCCGGTTCGAGAGCCGGCGTGCTTCCAGAGCCGGCGCAGCATCACATCGACCGGGGGGGAGGGCCGGCTCGCGGCTCATGGACCCGGGTCCGGGTCGCCGGTCAGGTAGCGCTCGATTGTCGGTGCCAGGAACGGGATGAGGTCTGCGGCGTCCGCCGAGGCCAACGGCTCGATTTTCAGGACGTAGCGGGCGATCGCGACGCCGAGCATCTGCGAGGCAACGAGGGACGCTCGCAACTGCGGGTCGTCGCCGCTGGCAAACGCACTGATCCGGCTGAGCACCTCCCGGGTGAGGAACTGCTGCATCGTGCGGGCTGCGTCGGTGCCGGAGCTCGAGGCGGCCACGAAGGCCACCAGGCGTTCGCTCGCCGCGGGCGCATCCCACACCGAGAAGAAGGTCTGCAGGACCCTTTCGCCGAGGTCCGCCGGCTCGCCGGAGAAGACGGCTTCGATGACCTCGTCGAGGTGGACCGGCATGTGCATGACCTCTTGGAAGACGCTCTGCTTGCCGTCGAAGTAATGGTGCACCAGCCGTGGGTCCACGCCAGCAGTCCGGGCGATCCCTCGGAGCGTCGCACCGTCGTAGCCCTTGGCCGCGAACTCGGCGCGGGCGGCCTCGAGGATCGCTGCTCGGGTGTCCTCGCCACCGGTGCGGGGGCCACGGCGTCTGGGCGGTGGCTCTGCGCCGCTCGGCATGGCCTTCAGGGTAGACGTCATCAGCCGAACGCGGTTTCGGGTCTGCCGCTACCGCTGGGGGCGCTGAGGCCAGGACCCTTCGGCGTCGACGACCGTCCGAGACAGCACAGCCGTCAGCAGCGAGCCGATCGCGATGCCCACAGCGAGGTTGACCGCTGCCGTCGAGACCTTGCTCGCCATGGGTGCGTTGCTGGCAAAGGGGGGAATCATCGACGCCACCGTCACCAGGGCGACGATCCAGCCGAAGAAGACCCGCGGCCGAGGTGTGGTCGCCGCCAGCACATGAGCCAGACCGGTCGCCGCCAGGGCGCACAGGAAGGCGGTTGCCGCGTAGTCGCCCGTGATGGACCAGCCCAGGTCAAGCAGGATGGGCGGACGGGTCAGTGCGACCTTGAGCACGTCCCGACAGACCAGCACCCCCACGTACGCGACGAGCGCCGCCACGCAGGCCGTGGCCACCCCACCGGCCCAGAGCCGGGGTGCGTTGATGGAGATCTGGTTGCGCGGGACGGGCGGAGGGATGGCGGACAACAGGCTTCCCCTTGGCGCTGGCGGCACGCCGCCGGAAGGCGGCTACCCGGACAGACTAGGCCAGTCCCTGCCGGTTCGCGTCTAGCGGGTCGGCAGGGCGGCTACCCAGACAGACCAGGTCAGTCCCTGCCGGTTCGCGTCCAGCGGGTGGGCAGCGGCAGCGGACAGGCAGGATTGCCGTTGCAGTCCAGCAGGTCGGCACAGCCAGCCTCGCGAGCCTCCAGGAGGGCCTGCCGGATGGCGGTCAGCTCGCCGATCCGCCGGTCGATGTCGGCAATCTTGGCGTCCGCTCGAGCGACGAGGTCGTCGATGCTTCTCGAGGGCCGGCGACGCTCGCCGCCGAGCAGGTCGGCGATCTCCGTGAGGGTGAAGCCCAGGCGCTGCAGGCAGCGGATCGTGGTGAGCCGCTCGACCGCCTCGGTGGAGTACTGCCGATGCCCGCCGATCGTGCGGTCGGGTTCGGCCAGCAACCCGATCCGCTCGTAGTACCGAAGCGTCTGGCGGTTGACCCCCGCCGCCACGGCGAGCTCACCAGCTCGCAATGACGGGCTCACTGTGCCAGCGCCAGATCCGCCCGGTCGGACAGTCCCGCCAGGACATCGGCATACCGCTGCGGCACCTCGATGGTGAGCCGCAGTCGGTTGCCGGCCGCGCGGAGCGTGAACTGGAAGAATGAACAGCAGCCCGCCTCGCGCATGGCCAAGTCAGCGGCCTCAGCCGCGGCCGACGGGGCAGGTTCCAGCTCCATATCCGTCTGGGTCCGCCTGGAGCGGTGCACGGATTGCACGCGGCCGCCGAACAAGGCGTCCCATTCCGCGATGCGGTCGGGGCGCTCGGCCAATGGCAGGGTGCAGGCTTCTGGCGCCTGGGGTGATGTGGTCATGCTCGACGATAAACCTGTACCCAAGGACCAGATGCAAGGAAGAAGCAGCGCGGCCCGGGCGAGGACGGAAAGGAGACCGCGAGCACCGAGACGGCGGGGGAGCCGAATCCGCCCGCGGTCTGGGGTCAGGGCAGGCGCACCAGCCGGTCCACGAGCGCCTCGAGGGTTGCCTCCGGGTCGTGGGAGAGCCCGCCGTGCACCGGCCCGGGCTGCACCACGGTCGAACGCGCTGCGCTCAGCCAGCCGAACCGCTTGCCCAGCGAATCGAGCTGTGGCAAGCCGGGGGCGTGCTGGCCACGGCATACCGCGTCGATCGCAGCCAGACTCTCGCGCACGCCACCGACGTCGACGCCTGGCGCGAGCGCCCGCAGCCGAGCCGGCTCAACGTGCGTGCGCACGTGCAGGAAGTCGGCCGACTGCGCGTACAGCACGACCCCCACGTTGACGAACTCCTCGCGGTCCACCCGAGGCACGATGCGCAGCACGACGTACTGGTAGCCGATCACGTGCGCCTCCCAGGCAGCCACGCCTGCCGTCTTGCCAAGCGGGCGCGCAACAGCTCGCGGTATGCCGTGCGGACCGCGGCCGCGTCAAGAAGGTGCGGCGTTGGTTCCAGCCAGTCGTCCGGCACTATCCCCAGCACGTCGGCCAGGGCGACGTCATCGAGCCGCGCCGCGAGCGAGTCGTGCACGGTCCGAGGGTCCGGCGCGGCGTCGCGCAGCACGTGCGTGGAGTCGTCGAACGGCATACCGGCGAAGCGGTCGGGGTCGGGCGCGCGGGAGGGCCAGCCGTGGTGGACGAACAGGGCTGCGCCGTGGTCGATGGCCCAGGTATGCCGGTGCCAGACAAGCAGGTTCGGGTTGGTCCAGGTCCGGTCGACGTTGAGGGTGAATGCGTCGAGCCACAGGATCCGGTTCGCGAGGTCGGGCGGCGCGGGGTGCGAGCCGTCGTAGCCGAACGACCCCGGCAGGAAGTCGACACCCAGGTTGAGCCCGACACTGGCGGACAGCAGGTCCTGGACCTCCTGGTCGGCCTCGTAGCGGGCGATCTGGGCGTCGAGGTCGACCAGTGCCATGCGCGGCACCGCGATGTCGAGGCGACGAGCGATCTCTCCGACGATGATCTCGGCGACGAGCGCCTTGACCCCCTGGCCGGCGCCGCGGAACTTCAGCACGTAGATGCCGTCGTCAGAGGCCTCGACGAGCCCCGGCAGCGAGCCGCCCTCCCGCAGCGGCAGGACGTAGCGCGTGGCAACCACCCTTTCCAGCCCGGTGGCGACCGACGCGGGAGCGGCCCCAGCATCAGCCCCAGGATCAGCCACGGCATCAGCCCCAGGATCAGCCACGGATCACGCGGACGGTCTGCCGGGCGATCTCCAGCTCCTCGTTCGTCGGGATGACCCACACGTCGATCCGGCTGTCAGGCGCGGAGATTCGCCGCTCGCCGGAGCCAGTGTCGTTGGCCGCGCTGTCCAGGCGGGCGCCC
>JBIOUP010000003.1:0-8797 GCA_044867305.1 Dermatophilaceae bacterium | reverse complement strand
CAGTACCTCGGTGCCGCCCATCGAGTGCCCGATGAGCGAGAAGGTCTCGGCGCCCTGTTCGTCGGCGGCCTGAAGCACGTCGCGGGCGACCTCGTCGACGGTGAACTCGCCCGTCTCGGCCTTGCGGGCGCCGTAGCCGCGGTTGTCGGTGAAGTGGTAGGTGAACCGTTGCCCGTCAAGGTAGTCCGGGAAGCTGCCCCAGCCGGTGGAGCAGCCGAACCAGCCGTGCAGGCAGAAGACGACATGGGGGCCGGAACCGACGGTGCGCACAGGGATGGTCATGTGCCGAGCGTAGTGAGACGTGCCCGACGTCACCCCGGAGTGGGACGGAAGCCACGTAGGCGCAGGCTGTTCGTCACGACGAAGACCGAGCTGACGGCCATCGCGGCGCCGGCGATGAGCGGGTTGAGCAACCCGATCGCTGCGAGCGGGATGGCTGCGACGTTGTACGCGAACGCCCAGAAGAGGTTGCCCTTGATGGTCCGCAGCGTTACCCGGGACAGGCGCACGGCGTCGACCGCGCTCACCAGGTCGCCGCGCACCAGGGTCAGGTCGGACGCCTCGATGGCCACGTCGCTGCCGGTGCCGATGGCGATGCCCAGGTCGGCCTGAGCCAGCGCGGCTGCGTCGTTGACCCCGTCACCGACCATGGCGACGGTGCCGCCTTCGCGTTGCAGGCGAGCGACTGCGGCTACCTTGTCGGCGGGCAGGACATCGGCCAGCACGTCAGACGCCGGTATGCCGGTCTGCTCGGCTGCCGTCCGCGCAGCCGCGGCGTGGTCGCCGGTCAGCAGGATCGGTCGCAGGCCCAGCTGCCGGAACAGCCCGACCGCCCGAGCCGAGCTGGGCTTGACCGAGTCGGACACCACCACGAGCCCGGTGACCTCGCCCTCCCAGCCGACCCACACGGGTGTGCGGCCTTCGCTGGTGGCCACCTCGGCCGCGGCGCTCAGCGTGATCGGGACGCGGCCACCATCGCCGACCCAGGCCAGCCGACCGACACGCACCACAAGGCCATCGACCTCGCCGGCAACGCCGCGCCCTTCGTGGTTGCCGAAGCCCTGGACGGTCGGCAGGGGAACGAGCGCGTCGGCGCGGGCCGCCGCAGCGACCGCGCGGGCGATGGGATGCTCGGATGCCGCCTCCACCGCGCCGGCGCGAGCGAGCACGAGCCCGGAGTCGATGCCGGGTGCAGCGTGCGTGCCGATGACGCTCATTCGGCCGGTCGTGACTGTGCCGGTCTTGTCGAGCACGACGGTGTCGACGCGGCGAGTCGACTCCAGCACCTGCGGACCCTTGATGAGGATGCCGAGCTGAGCCCCGCGGCCGGTGCCCACCAGCAGAGCAGTCGGCGTCGCCAGACCAAGCGCACACGGACAGGCGATGATGAGCACCGCGACGGCAGCACTGAACGCGGCCGTCCACGAATGGCCGGTCAGCACCCAGCCCCCGAGCGTTGCCACGGCGAGCAGCAGCACGAGCGGCACGAACACGGCTGAGATCCGGTCGGCGAGCCGCTGGACCTCGGCCTTGCCGCCTTGCGCCGCCTCCACCAGGCGGGCCATCTGGGCCAGCTGGGTGTCGGCCCCGACTCGCGTTGCCCGCACGA
Organism: Dermatophilaceae bacterium; assembly: GCA_044867305.1. Taxonomy (GTDB): domain Bacteria; phylum Actinomycetota; class Actinomycetes; order Actinomycetales; family Dermatophilaceae; genus Phosphoribacter. Next base: position 7,188 of record JBIOUP010000003.1, on the reverse strand, counting down.
GCAGCCGGCCGGATGTGTTCATGCTCGCGCCGACGACCCGATCGCCGGCCGCCACGTCGACGGGTACCGGCTCACCGGTCAGCAGCGACACGTCGACGGCGGACGCGCCGTCCACGACGACCCCGTCGGTCGCCACCTTCTCCCCCGGCCGCACGACGAACACGTCGCCGACGGCGAGCCGCTCGACCGGCATACGCTCCTCGTGCCCGTCGCGTAGGACCGCGACGTCTTTGGCGCCCAGGTCGAGCAGGGCCCGAAGCGCCGCCCCCGAGCGCCGCTTGGCGCGGGCCTCGGCATACCGGCCGGCCAGGAGGAACGTGGTGACCGCCGCCGCGGTCTCGAGGTAGATGTGCTCGCCCGTGGCCTCGCTGGGCAGCAGCTCGAACTGCATCCGCACGCCGGGCATCCCGGCGTCCCCGAAGAAGAGTGCCCACAGCGACCAGAGGTAGGCGGCGGTGACGCCGAGGGAGATGAGCGTGTCCATGGTGGTGGCGCCGTGCCGCAGGTTGGCCAGCGCGGCGCGGTGGAACGGCCAGGCTCCCCAGACGACGACGGGAGAGGCCAGGGTGAGCGCGAGCCACTGCCAGTTCGGGAACTGCAGCGCGGGAACCATCGACAGCAGGACGACCGGCACGGTGAGCGCCAGGCTGACCAGAAGCCGCTGCCGCAGCGCAGCCGTCTCGGCGTCCTGCGACAGCGCGGCTTCCGGCGCGGGGCCCTGCGGCGTCGCGGGCCTCGGGACAGTCGCCGTGTACCCGGTCGCCTCGACGGTCGCCACGAGCTTGGCGACGTCGACCGCGTCGGGGAAGGCCACGGTGGCCTTCTCCGTGGCGTAGTTCACCGAGGCCGTCACGCCGTCGATCTTGTTGAGCTTCTTCTCGATCCGCGCCGCGCACGAGGCGCAGGTCATGCCGCCGATCAGCAGCTCGGTCTCGTGGGTGGGCGTGGTCTGCGTGGTCATGTGCCCAACAGGTCAGCGCCCGGCCAGGGTGTAGTCGCCCGCCTCGTCGAGGGCCTTCATGATGTCGACGTCGCTGAGCGTGCGCTCGGCGTCGACACGCACGGTCGACGTGCCGCCCGCGTCCAGGTCGATGCTCACCCCGCGCACGCCGCTCAGGGCGGTGAGCTCGGTGGTGACCGCGTGCACGCAGTGGTCGCAGGTCATCCCGTGCACCTTGAAGGTCTGGGTGGCCATGCTGCTCTCCTCACGCCGTGGCTTTGGCTCCCCAGCATACCCCCTCCGGGTATGCCGTCCTGAAGGAGTCAATGCCGCAGGCGCCGAATCTATGCCCTCGACCCCGCGCGGCCGTGTCGAGGAGCGGTGACAACAGCGAGCGGCGGTGGCGCAGACGGACGGGGTTCGCTCCCGGTAGCCTCACCGGTGCGGGCCGCCCCCGGCGCGCGAAGGAGCACACCATGGCCGACCGTCCCAAGGGCACCTCGACCGCGACCGACCTGGCCCTCATCGCGGTGTTCGCCGCCCTCATCGCGGCATTCGCGGCGGTGCCGGCCATCCCGGTGGGCAGCGTCGGGGTGCCGATCACCCTGCAGACGCTCGGCGTCACGTTGACCGGCCTGGTGCTGGGGCCCTGGCGCGGCTTCGCGGCGACTCTGCTCTACCTGCTCGTCGGTTTCGCGGGCCTACCCGTGTTCGCCGGCGGGGCAGCCGGCCTCGCCGTGCTCCAGCGGCCCTCGGTGGGTTATCTGCTCTCCTTCCCCGTCGCCGCTCTCGTCGCCGGGGCCCTGGCGGCCACCTTCGTGCGACGCGGGCTGCGGCCGCTGTACGCCTGGCTGTTCCTGGCGGGCCTGGGCGCGAGCCTGCTCATCGTGCATCCGGCGGGCATCCTCGGGATCGCCATCGTCAGTCACATCGACCTTCGCGCTGCCTTCCTCGCCGACCTGGCGTTCTGGCCCGGCGACATCGTGAAGAACCTGGCCGCCGCCGGGATCGCCCTCGCCGTCCATCGGGCCTTCCCGGCGCTGCTGATGCCGCGCAAGGCGGTCCCGGCCTGATCGGGCGCCTCCCGTGATCCGCCTGACCGAGGTCGGGGTGCGCGTCCCGGTGTATGCCGCGCCTGCCGCCCAGCGCGAGAAGGCCGTGCTCTCGGGGGTCACCCTGGCGCTTGCTGAGCGTCGGATCGCGATCATCGGGGCCAACGGGTCGGGCAAGTCGACGCTGCTTCGGCTGTTCAACGGCCTGGTGCTGCCGACGTCCGGGCAGGTCCTCGTGGACGGGCTCGACACGCGCCACGACGGGGCGGCCGTCCGCCACCGGGTGGGGTTCGTCTTCACCGAGCCGCTGCACCAGCTGCTCATGTCGACCCCGGTCGAGGATGTCGAGCTGAGCCTGCGCCGAACGGTTCGCGACCGACCGGCGCGCCGCGATGCGGCCCTGGCGGCGCTGGCCCGCCACGGGCTCGACGGGCTGGCCGACCAGAGCATCTACGAGCTGTCCGGCGGTGAACGACAGCTCGTTGCCCTTGCGTCGGTCTTGGCAGTCGAACCGGCCGTGCTCGTCGCCGACGAGCCGACCACTCTGCTGGACATGCGCAACCGCGACCGCGTGCGGGCCGTGCTCGCGCATCTGCCGCAACAGGTGATCTTCGCCACCCATGACCTGGAGTTCGCGGCAGATGCCGAGCGGGTCATCGTCGTCGACGCTGGCCGCGTCGTCCACGACGGGCCACCGGCCACCGCCGTGGACGCCTACCGTCGCCTCATGGGGGTCTGGTGAGCACGCATCACGACCTGTTCGGGCTGTACCGCCCGGGGAGCTCGCCGGTGCATCGGCTGCCGGTGGGTGCCAAGTACCTGCTGTTGCTGGCGCTGACCGTGCCCCCGGTTGTCATCGGCCAGCCAGCGGTCACGGTCGCGTTCGCGGCCGCCGCCGCAGCGGCTCTCGCCGTGGCGCGCATACCCGCACGCACGGCATACCGGCTGCCGTGGGGGCTCGTCGTGCTGCTCGCCACCCTCGCCGGGTACCACCTGCTCAGCCGCAACTGGGCGTCCGCGGTCACCGCACCGGGTGCGGTTCTCATTGCGGTGTATGCCGGCCGCCTCCTCACCATGACAACACCCGGGCCGCAGCTGCTCGACGCGCTCGTGACGGCCGCTCGGCCACTGCGGCGGGTGGGCGTCGATCCGGAGCAGTTCGGCCTGGCGGTCGCGCTCATGGTGCGCAGCGTGCCGTTCCTGCTCGGGTCGTTCGCCGACGTGTGCGAGGCGGCCAAGGCTCGGGGGCTGGAACGCAACCTGCACGCGTTGGTGACGCCGGTCGTGGTCGGTGCCGTGGCGTATGGGCAGGCCACCGGCGAGGCGCTGGCCGCCCGCGGTCTGGGCGAAGGCTACGCTGATGACTCCCAGGAGGTGCCATGACCGGGTGGGCGGCCGTCGTGATCGGGCTGGTGCTGTGCTTCGCCGGGGTCGCCTCGACGCACCTGGCGGTGCTGCTGTCCGGGTTCGGCCTGGGCTGGCTGCTCGCGGACGCCTTCGGCGCCAGCACGAGCACCACCTTGGTCATTGCCGCCGCGGGCGCGCTGATCGCGTGGGTGCTGGTCGCCCTGATCTTCCGAACCGCGCTGTTCTTCGTCGGTGCGGTGGTCGGCTCGGTGATCGGGGCCAAGCTCTACGGGATCCTGGAACGCTCTTCGGGCAGCGTCATCGTCGCTGTTGTCTTCGTCGGTGCGGTGGCCGTCATCTCGGGATGGATGGCCAACCGATGGCATGCCCGGGTCGTGCTGTGGCTGACCGCAATCGGCGGCGCAGCACTGGCTCTCACCGGCCTGGGCCGGCTCTGGCAGGAGCCCATGCACGCCCTGAGCAACCCGCAGACGACGACCGAAACGAGCATCTCGGTGGTGGCGTGGGTGCTGCTCACCCTGGCCGGCTGGTGGTCTCAGCGCCGCATTTCCGCGCGGGCTCTGGACAAGCAGTCCTGACGACTCGCCGACTCCGTTGCGGCAGTTGTGCCTTGGGCAGTGGAGAATGCCGGCATGACGTTCTGGCAGATCATTTGGTTCATCATCGTCAGCTTCGCGTTCATCGCGTACCTGATCATCCTGTTCAACATCTTCGCCGACCTGTTCCGCGACCATGAGCTGTCCGGGTGGCTCAAAGCCGTCTGGATCATCCTGCTCATCCTCTTCCCGTTCATCTCCGCGTTCGTCTATGTCATCGCCCGCGGACCGGGGATGGCGCGGCGCCAAGCGGCGGCCCTCGGCGACATGAAGACCCGACAGGACGAGTACATCAAGTCCGTCGCCGCCTCGGCGTCGCCGGCTGACCAGATCGCTCAGGCCAAGAGCCTGCTCGACAGCGGTGCCATCTCGCAGGCGGAGTTCGACTCGCTCAAGGCCAAGGCGATCGGTCAGGGCTAGCCGCCTACTCTGGGGAAGGTGGAGCCGCTGCCCAAGCTGACCGTCCCTCGGATGCCAGCGCTCGCTGTGCGACGGGACCGCTGCCTGAGCGCTCTCTCTCGAGCGGTCACTGACCATCGCATCGTCTTGGTGGTGGCCCCGGCCGGCTACGGCAAGTCCACGCTGGTTGCCGACTGGGCGGGCCAGCGACGCGCCCCAACCGCGTGGATCACCCTGGATGCCGGTGACAGTGACGGGACTCGGCTGGTCACCGCACTGACGCAGGTCGCGCAGGACATCGGCATCGGGTCCGGCGCCCTGCCGCCCGGCCGGGACGGCGTCGACGAGCTGCAGTCGCTGTTGGCCAAGGCGCCAGCCGGCCTCGTTCTGGTGCTCGACGACGTGCATGAGCTGACCCCGCGAGCCCTGCGGCAGGTCCTCGGCCCGCTCGTGCGCTTCGCCCCGGACACGGTCCGCCTCATCCTGGTCAGCCGATATGACCCACCGGCGCTTCCGGTCAACAAGCTGCGGCTGCACGGTCAGCTGGGTGAGCTGCGCCAAGACGTCCTGGCCTTCAGCGTCGAGGAGATCACGGCGCTGGCCCAGGCCATGAACCAACGGATGGACCGAGCAGCCGCAGAGCAGCTGCGCACCGTCACCGAAGGCTGGGCAGTCGCGGTGTCGCTTGCTCTCATGTCGTTGCGGGAGAGCGCTGACCACTCCGCGGGGATTCGCCTCATGCGCGACCTCGACGTGCCGGTCAACGAGTACCTCGTCGAGCAGGTGCTCGACCAGCTGCCGCCGGCCCTGTCGGACTTCGTCCTGCGGGCGACCATCTCAGATCGCGTCACCCCGGGCCTGGCTGACCACCTGGTCTCGGGTGGCGCGCACCTGCTGGAGGAGTGTGTCGCCCAGGGCTTGTTTCTCACCGGGCCCTCGCCTGACCGAGGCGAGCTCAGCTATCGGTGGAACCCGCTCTTCGCTGCGCACTGTCGCGGCATCGCTGCTCGCCGCGAGCCGCGGATGCCGCCCGCCCTGCACCGCAAGGCCGCTCAGTACCTGCGCAACCGGGAGGGCACCGACGCGTTCGCCCACGCGGTCCAAGCCGCCGACGCTTCCCTCGCCCTGGAGATCTTCGCCGATGTCTGGCCCGACCTGCTGGTACTCGGCGCAACAGACCTGCTCCTGGCGATGGCGCGGGCGTTGCCTCCCCAACGCGACGGTCATCCTGAAGTCCGGCTGGCCCGTGCTGCCGCGAACGCCATGGAAACCGGCGGCGACGTGGCCCCGGGCCTGCCTGAGCGGTGGTCGTCACCGGATGCACCCGGTCGGCCGCTGATCGCGAGACTGATGCGCCTGATGGCAACGAGGGCAGGACCCGACGTCGCCGAGCTGGAACCCGCGCTGGCAAGCCTGCTCGCCGAGGTCAACACCGCTCGCCTTCCGACCAGGGCGGTCGGACTGTGGGTGGTCGGGCGCGCCCGGTTGTCCCTCGATGTCGACAGCCCGCACGCCATGGACCTGCTCGAGGACGCAATCCGCTGCGCCAACGGCTGCGGACTCTGGGGTGCCCAGATCGCCTGCCGCGCCGAGCAGGGCATCCTCCTCTGGCGCCGCGGCGATCTGCAGGGTGCCGACGAGCACGCCGCGCTCGCCATCAGCCAGGCCTCGGTGCGCGGCTGGGAGCGTGCTGCGGCCCTGTCGAGCGCCTATCTGGTCCGCGGACTCGTCGCCTTCTGGCGCGATCACCTGACCGACGCCGAGGCGCTGCTCACCCACGCCGTCGAGAGCGCGGGCCAGGGGTTCGGCGAAGCCGGGGCCCACGCTGCCCTGTGCCTGGCGATCGTCCAGCTGGCGCGCGGCGAGGTGTCCCAGTCCCGGCATACCCAGGCCCGCGACGAGCTGTTCGCCTCCCCCCAGGCGGCCTCCCCTGGCTGTCGGGACCTCCGGGACGTCGTGCGGGGCATGACCTTGCAAGCCGAGGGTGACCTGGCGGGTGCCCTGGCAATCGCGCGACACGACGAATCCGAGCGGCACGCGTTTGGCCGGCTTTGGGAGGCAGCGTTGCTGCGTCACTGTGGCGACCGGGCCGGGGCCCGGGCGGCTCTGCAGCGGCTGCCGACGCTCGGGCGGCATACCTGGGTGGAGGTCGATGCGAGGCTGCTCACCGCATTGCTCCATGCGGACGATGGCGAGATCGGCGCGTCGCACGCCGTCCTCGAACAGGCGCTGGCTCGCGCTGCGGGTGGGCTCATCCTTCGGCCCTTCCACAGCCACGCCTCCGCGCTGCGGACCCTGCTCATCGAGCATCTTGACTGGGGAACCTCCTACGCCGACCTCATCCGTCGGGCTCTGGCCACGCACGGGCGCGAGCCTGGCCCGTCGTCGGCGGCAACGGAGCTCACCGCCCGCGAGACCGAGGTCCTTGCCTGCCTTCGCTCGGCGATGTCGACAGCCGAGATCGCCACGTCGCTGTTCCTCTCGGTGAACACGGTCAAGACCCACCAACGGGCGATCTACCGCAAGCTGGGCGCCGAGGGCCGGCGCGCCGCAGTGCGCCGCGGGCTCGACCTCGGCCTCATCTAGGCAACGTCGCCTCTAGGCGTCCCTGCCTCGCAAACTCGTGGAGTTGTCGGCTGCTCCCTGATACATCGTTGAGCAAACGCACACTCGTGGAGTTGGCTGTTCAGGCGGCTGCTGCTAGACGTCGGCCACTGGGGCGTCGGACGGCGCGTCCTCGATGACGTGCAGGTCGAGGATGCGGCAGCCCAGGCCGGTGAGGTAGGCGATGAGCCCGGTGAGGGCCGCTGAGTCCAGCAGCCGGCACGAGATG
>JBIOUP010000002.1:0-6206 GCA_044867305.1 Dermatophilaceae bacterium | reverse complement strand
TGCGCCAGCTGGGACACGCCGTACATCGGGGTCCATCGCGCTATGGCCTCCAGGACGCTGCCCTCCTGAAGCGGGACGAACAGTCCGCCCCCGAAGGCGAGCACCGCCAGAGCCGGGCCGATGAGCTGCATGACGTTCTCGCTCGGCAGCAGGTAGCCCATGAACAGCCCGAATGCTGCGAAGACCATGGAACCGGCCCAGGCCAACAACGCGGTCGCGACCCAAAGCGTTGCGCCGTCCACCCGGGCGCCGGTGAGGGCGCCGATGAGGAAGACGATGGCAACGGCAACGGCACCGAGGAGCATCGCCGTGGCGAGCTTGAGACCCACGTACACCACCGGTGAAAGCGGGGTGAGACGCAGCTGGCGGCTCCAGCCCTGGGCCCGTTCGGTGGCCACCATGGCGCCGCCGCCCGTCGAGGCGATCATCGCGCCGTAGGCCGCCATGGAGATCATCACGTATGCCGCGAGGTTGCCGTTGCCGACGCTCTCGTTGGAATAGGACTGCCCCACCCCGAACAGCACGTAGAACAAGGCCGGCATGACAGCGGTGAAGATCATCGTGCGGCGGTTGCGCAGGACGCGCAGCAGCTCGATCCGAACGAGGGTGGCATTCAAGCCGCCTAGGGGCGCATGCCGTTGCTGCGCACCAGCCTTGGCGGCGGTCTCGCCGTCGTGGATGAGGGTGCTCATCTCGCACGTCCTTCCGTGGTCGAGGTCAAGGCGATGAAGGCGTCCTCGATGCCGCGGGCCTCGATCTCCAGGTCACGCGCCGGGGTGTGGTTCAACAAGTACCGAGCGACCGCATCCGAGTCCGGCGACTGCACGCGCACGCTCTCACCGCGCACGTCCACCGAGGTTGCGCCCGGGATGGACTCCACCAGGGCGGAGTCGAGGCCGGGGATGGTGGCCCGGACGGTACGACCGGCAGCCATGGCCTTGATCTGCGCAGCCGTGCCATCGGCCACGACCTGGCCCTGACGCAACAGGACGATGCGGTCGGCATACTCGTCCGCCTCCTCCAGGTAATGCGTCGCGAAGAGGATGGTGCGCCCTTGTGCGGCGTCCTGGCGGATGGCGGCCCAGAAGGTGCGCCGCCCTTCGACGTCCATGCCGCTGGTCGGCTCGTCGAGGATGAGCAGCTGCGGGTCCGGCAGCAGCGCAATCGCGAAACGCAGCCGTTGCTGCTCACCACCGGAGCACTTGGCGACCTTGCGGCCGGCGATCTGGGTGATTCCCGCGCGCTCCATGACTTGGCCCACCGGCGCGGGGTTCGGGAACAGCGAGCCGACCAGCTCGAGCGTCTCTCGGACGGTGATGTCCTTGAGCAACGCGCCGGTTTGCAGGACGGCGCTGATCAGCCCATGAGCGATGGCCGCCCGAGGCGCATGGCCGTATACCTGCACCTGTCCGGCGCTCGGCTCGGCCAGACCGAGAATCATGTCGATCGTCGTGGACTTGCCGGCCCCGTTCGGGCCCAGGAAAGCGACAATCTCGCCGGGCCGGATGTCGAGGTCGATTCCGCGCACCGCCTGAATCTCGCCGAAACTCTTGGCCAGGCCTCGTGCTTGGATCGCCAGGGCTCCCGCGGTCTCGCCGGGCTCGGCGGGTTTGGTTGCGGTTTGGGTCATGGCTCCAGCATCGGTATGCCGGGCCGCTTGCTCCTGCGCGCAACGTCACGATCCTGGCGTGACAAACGTCAGTGCGCCCTGGCGCATGCCGACTCGGGTCTAGACCGGTTCGGCCATCCGGATGATGAGCGTTCCTGCGGCCTTGTCGTGCAGGCCCCGGCCGTCGCGGTCCCAGATGAGGGCGGGGATCGCGAGGCACAGCAGGACGGTGCGGATGAGGACCTGGACGAGCGATGCCCGCTGTCCCGACATGGACAGCACCCCCAGTCCGACCAGTCGGTGCCCGACGGTGAAGCCCAGGGTGCCCACCAGCAGGAGGTTCTCGACGGCGAAGATCGCAAGCGGGACGAAGGCACCGGCGCCAGCGTGCCCGAGCTCGACGCGAAAGAGCAGGACGGCGATCAGCTGACAGATGGTCCAGTCGACGAAGACGGCGACCAGCCGCCGCCCGAACCGGCCGATCGAGCCTGGGCCAGTCTGCGGGAGCCCGAGGCGTTGGCCGGGATACTCCCCTGGCTGTGGGGTGCGGGCTCGGGGGCCCTCCAGCCACGAGCCGACGTCACGGCGATCGACCACACCCGTAGGGTAACGGGACGCCCGGTGGAAACCGCCGCCTGTTCGGCAGGCACCCTCGAGTGGCTCGTTCCGTTCGGTGCTGCCAACCGTGCGCAATGGCACGTGCCTGGCAGGACGGCAGACCCTCGTGAGCCCCGAGAACCGCGGACCGGTAAGGTCCAGCCAGCCATCGACAGAGCCGAGCGGAAGGGAGGAAGCCAGCCAAACGGGTCTTCGGGGGGACACGGGGGCGCAGCCCCCGTTGACAGAGCCGAGCGAAAGGGGAGGAAGCCAGCCAAACGGGTCTTCGGGGGACACGGGGGCGCAGCCCCCGTTGACAGAGCCGAGCGAAAGAGGAGGAAGCCAGCCAAACGGGTCCTCGGGGGGACACGGGGGCGCAGCCGCCGTTGACAGAGCCGAGCGGAAGGGAGGAAGCCAGCCCGACGGGTCTTCGGGGGGACACGGGGGCGCAGCCCCCGTGGACAGAGCCGAGCGGAAGGGAGGAAGCCAGCCAAACGGGTCCTCGGGGGGACACGGGGGCGGAGCCCCCGTGCGAACCGTAACAGCGGCGAAACACGACCAACATTGGCGAGAAACGCGCGATCCCTAGCGTCCCTTGCCAGCGACACGAGTCAACGCTTGCCCCGACGACCGATCAGCCGTGCCCTCAGCGCGGCCCTTCGGGACGACAACCAGGAGGTTGGATTGTTCACGTCAGCCGACGAAGTCCTCGCGTTCATCAAAGACGAGGACGTCAAGTTCGTCGATGTCCGGTTCTGCGACCTACCCGGTGTCATGCAGCACTTCAACGTCCCCGCTCAGAACGTCGACGATGACTTCTTCACGAACGGACAGCACTTCGACGGCTCGTCGATTCGAGGCTTTCAGGCCATCCACGAGTCGGACATGAAGCTGATCCCCGACGCAACCACGGCATTCGTGGACCCCTTCCGCGCGGAGAAGACGCTCGTGATGAACTTCTCCATCGTCGACCCGTTCACCGATGAGCCCTACAGTCGCGATCCGCGCAACATCGCAGCGAAAGCCGAGGCGTACCTGAAGTCGACGGGGATCGCTGACACGGCATACTTCGGCGCCGAGGCCGAGTTCTACATCTTCGACGACGTGCGCTACGAGACCAAGCAGAACGCCGGCTACTACTTCATCGACTCGATCGAGGCCGCCTGGAACACCGGGCGCGAGGAGAACGGTGGCAACCAGGCGTACAAGCCTCGCTACAAGGGCGGCTACTTCCCCGTCCCGCCTCTCGACCACTTCTCCGACACGCGGGACAAGATCTGCCTCAACCTCGACGCGGTCGGCCTCTCCGTGGAGCGCTCCCACCATGAGGTTGGCACCGCCGGCCAGCAGGAGATCAACTACCGGTTCGCCACGCTCCTGGCTGCCGGCGACGACATGATGAAGTTCAAGTACGTCATCAAGAACACCGTGTGGGGTGAAGGCAGGACCGCCACTTTCATGCCCAAGCCGCTGTTCGGCGACAACGGTTCGGGTATGCACACCCACCAGTCGCTGTGGAAGGACGGCAAACCGCTCTTCTACGACGAGAGCGGTTACGGCGGGCTGTCGGACATCGCCCGGTGGTACATCGGTGGCCTGCTCGCGCACGCCTCGTCGCTGTTGGCCTTCACCAACCCCACCGTCAACTCCTACCACCGCCTGGTGCCGGGTTACGAGGCGCCGGTGAACCTGGTCTACTCCGCGCGCAACCGTTCGGCCTGCGTGCGCATCCCCATCGCGGGCACCTCTCCCAAGGCCAAGCGCCTGGAGTTCCGGATTCCGGACCCGTCGTGCAACCCGTACCTGGCGTTCGCGGCTCAGCTCATGGCCGGCCTGGACGGCATCAAGAACCGCACCGAGCCGCCCGAGCCGATCGACAAGGATCTCTACGAGTTGCCGCCCGAGGAGCACGCCGAGATTGCCCAAGTGCCAGGCTCACTGCCCGAAGTGCTCGACGCCCTGGAGGCCGATCACGACTTCCTGCTGGAAGGCGACGTCTTCACGGCGGACCTGATCGAGACGTGGATCGACTGGAAGCGCAAGAACGAGGTCGACCCCATCCGGTTCCGCCCGCACCCGCACGAATTCGAGATGTATTTCGACATCTAGGACCAGTTTTCCTCTCGCCCAGGGAAACTCAGAGCCAACGCTTGCCCTGCGCGTTCGATGCTGCGCGCCGCCTCCACCCAAAATGGCCGCACCGCGTGGCCCCTGACGCGACCGAGTGTTTCCCGCGCGTTCCCCGCGGGTAGTGGCTGTCACGGGCGCCGTTTGTCTACGGCCCACGATGTAGGTGGTGAGGGTAGGTGGCTGCAACGCTGACCGAAGAACTTGGTCGCCTGATCGAGGACTGGCAGGGCCGGGCTTGGGCCGCGCAACGCAATGGCCGCCCGGAGTTGCGTGACGTGCTGAAAGAGTGCGCGGACGAGCTGGCCGCGGCGCTCGCAGCCGAAGAGAACCGCTTCCAGCAGGTGCCTCTCTAGCGTCATCGAGCGCGGGTACCGCCGACACCCACAGCCAAGACGGACGGTAAGGTCGAGCATCTAGCCTGACCTGAACGACCGCGCGTCGTGGGCGAGGTGGTCCAGTCCCTCCCGCGCCCGTGAGAGGAGACCGCCATGGCCGACGACGTTGCGGCTGTTGCGCCCCCACTGCGGGTCACCGAGCTCACCATCGACGACGGCCTGGACATGGCCATGTGGCGCGCCCCGGGCCCCTGGACGGTCGAGGACTCGCTGCTGGCGCCGCGCCCCGACGAGGGATACTGGGCGGTCCGCGACGCCGTCGGCCAGCTCGTCGGGTACTGCTGTTTCGGGGAGAAGGCCAGGCCCGTTGGACTTCCCGCCAAGGCCGGCACTCTTGACGTCGCCCTGGGCCTGGACCCCAGCCGGTCCGGCCATGGGCTGAGCCGCCTGTTGGCCAATGCGGTCGTCGAGCGAGCTCGCGAGGTCGCCGACGAGCGAACGCTCCGCTGCGCGGTGGCGTCATGGAACGCGATCGGCCGGCACACCACGGAGGCGGCGGGTTTCCGCCTGGTCGGAACGCATGAGGTGAAGGGCGCCAGCCGGGTGGTCTCCTACCACGTGTACGAGATGTGAGCCCTGCGCGTATGCCGTTGTGCTCGCTCCCGCCGGCCGGACCTGCGGCCAGCCCACCGGCATACCGGGTGGTCGCGGGTCAGGAAGGCGCGCACACACACCATCGTCGCGCTCGCGGAACCGCCTGGATCCGACGATGATTGACGAGCGCGCCACGCGCTCAGGCTCATACATACGGATGTGAGGTGCTGGCATGACAACTGCAGGCGCGGTTGAGGCAGCCCAGGGCGGCGGCGCGAACGGGCTGGAGCGGTGGTACGCCAAGGACGGGGACGCTGTCCTCGCTGCGATGGGCAGCGACGGCCAGCAAGGGCTCACACCGGAGGAGGCCAAGGCCAGGCTGAGCAGGTTCGGCTCCAACGAGATCACCAGCGAGAAACCGCCGTCCGTCTGGGCGGTCGCCCTAGAGCAGCTGCGCGACCCCATGAACCTCATGCTCGTGGCGGTCGCAGTGGTCAGCCTGCTCATCGCCCAAGTGTCGACCGCGATCGTCGTGGCCGCGCTCGTCGTGCTCAACGTGGTTCTGGGTGCCCGCCAGGAGCTCAAGGCCCGCGCAAGCGTCGACGCCCTGGCCAAGATGCAAGTGCCCCAGAGCAAAGTGGTGCGAGGTGGCCAACTGCTGCTGGTGCCGGCGGTCGACGTCGTCCCGGGCGACCTGGTGCAGGTCGAGGCAGGCGACATCGTCGCGGCTGACGGACGAATCCTGCGCTCAGCAACCCTCGAGACGCAGGAGGCGGCGCTCACCGGCGAAAGCGCTCCGATCCCCAAGGACGCCGGGGTGCTTCCCGACCAGGAGGTCACCCTCGGCGACCGGTCCAACATGCTGTTCCAGGGCACGTCGGTGACCCGTGGGACCGCCTCGGTCGTCGTGACCGCCACCGGCATGCAGACCCAGATGGGCC
>JBIOUP010000001.1:0-9573 GCA_044867305.1 Dermatophilaceae bacterium | reverse complement strand
GAGCGCGCCGGGCTCAGCGGCATTCATCCCATGAGTCTGGCACGGTCAGCGACAGACCCGGTCTGAAGGCGGGCGGCAGGGCGCAGCCCCGCACCCAGGGGGGAGGTGCGGGGCTGCGCGGATGGGGAGGGCTAGCGCGGACCGTCGAGCTCAGAAGCGTCCGTACGAGACGTTGCTGTAGGTCCAGATGCTGTGCAGGCCGGTGGTGGTGCCGGGGTGCTGCGCGTCGTAGATCATCCCGCCGCCGGCGTAGATGGCCGCGTGGTAGGCCGGGTGGCCGAAGAACATCAGGTCGCCGGGCTGCGGGCTGGACACCGGAGTCGACGCGGCGCGCTGGCCCTCTGCGGTGCGCGGGATGCTCTTGCCGGCCAGCCGGTAGACATAGCTCGTGAAACCGGAGCAGTCAAAGCCGGTACTCGGCGACGAGCCGCCGGCCCGGTAGGGGATGCCGGAGAGACTGGCCGCGATGCCGATGATCGAGCCGTCGTTGGGGATGCTCGGCGCCGCAGGTGCAGCGGCCGGTGTCGACCGACTGGAGGTGGACCGGCTCGCTGCGGCTGGGGCGGGCGCCGCAGCGGGGGTCTTGGTCGTCCGCGCCGGCGCCGCTGCAGCGGTGGGCCTCGGGGCGGCCGGTTTGGCCACGACCTTGGTCGTGAAGCCGCCCGTGCCGAAGCTGTCGGGCGACGGTGTGGAGGGAGCGGTGACGACGGCCCCCTCGACTGATGACGACGGCGCCTCCGCGGCGCTGGCCGGAACGGCCATCCCTGCCGCAAGCCCACCGGAGAGCAAGGCGATCGCGGACACCTTGGCCGCGGGCGTGGCGACATCGGAGGCGATCTGCCCCATTTCCTTCGCCGGTGAATACCCAGGCGCGCGATGACGCCCCACGTGTTTGGCCACGGTGCAACCCTCTCCAAACGCCTGCGAGGTGAGCTGTCGGGTTCGGGTGGGAGTGGTCACCCGGCTCCAGCCCAGGGATGGGTCTCGAGCTTCACCCCAAGGACGTCTCTCGACGCCCACAAGTGGGTCCCCCGCTCCTGCCCGCGGTTGTCGTAGCGGAAACCCGTGCGGTGGCAGGATTCGGCGGTCCGCGTTGGGTGCCTCCCCGAGAGGGGAAGTGGCAGCACGCTATACCAACGCTCCGCGCAATGTCACGCTAGGGTCACGGAACGGTCAGCAGCCGGTCAACCAGGGCTAGCGAGGCGCGTCGACGAAGACGTGCGATGCCAGCTCCAGTGGTATGCCGATCGGCTCGCCTCCCGTGTCATCCACCCGTTGCGCGCTAATTCCCTTGTTTTGCAATAGAATCCGGGTTTGGCGACCGGGTAGCAGACCGGCTGCGGTGAGCATGCTCAGGGCGGTGTGGTCAGCCTGGGCTGGTTCGCCGATGCGTCGCACGACCACCACGAGCTCCCCCGCCCCACCGAGCTCAGTGAGACTCACCACACCCTCGCGGAAGTCGGCGTCCGTGGGCGGCCCACCGAGCTCGCCCAGGCCGGGGATCGGGTTGCCGTAGGGAGACTCGCGGTCATCGCCGATGAGCTCGAGAATGCGCCGCTCGACCCGTTCGCTCATGACGTGCTCCCACCGGCAGGCCTCCTCGTGGGCGAACTCCCAGTCCAGGCGCAGGACCTCGACCAGCAGCCGCTCGGCCAGCCGGTGCTTGCGCATGACCCTGGTGGCCCGCACCCGCCCGGCGTCACTGAGCTCCAGGTGGCGATCCCCACCGAGGCTGAGCAGCCCGTCGCGCTCCATGCGGGCAACCGTCTGCGACACGGTCGGACCCGAGTGCCCGAGGCGTTCGGCGATGCGTGCCCGCATCGGCACGATGCCTTCTTCCTCGAGCTCGAAGATGGTCCGAAGGTACATCTCCGTCGTGTCGATCATGTCGCTCACGGGGCTAGCCTCTCACCCGCGCCGGGCACCCGGCATACCGCGAGGGCCGACCCACCACGAGCGTCAGATGGCTTGCAGCTTCTGCAGCCGGTGCAGCGAGAACCAGCCGAACGGGATCGGGAGCCAGTAGGTGACCAGCCGGAACAACAGCACGGCCGAGACTGCGACGCTGCTGGGCGCGCCCACGGCAATGAGCCCCGCGGACAAGGCCGCCTCCACCCCGCCCAGGCCGCCCGGGGTCGGCACGGCCGACCCGATGATCGCCCCCGCGAAGTAGACGACCGCGACCGCCGCGATGGGCGTGGTGGCGCCGAACGCACGCGTCGCGCAGAACAGCGTCAACACGAATGCCGAGTCCAGCAGCATGGCCCCGCCGAGCAGCTGGGCCAGCTTGACCGGATGCTGCAGTACGCCAAGGACCTGTGGCACGACGGCGCGTACCCGGGGCACGACGACGGTGCGGAAGGCGGCGCGCACGCGGGGAATGGCGAACAGGGCGATGACCATCATGAGGACGATCGGGATGGCCACGACGACCTTCGCCGGCGGTTCGAAGGACGAGGTCGGGCCGGTGCCGGCGATGACGCCCGCGACGATGAGCAGCGTGACGTAGCTGGTGAACTGGGCCAGCTGGGCCAGCCCCACGCTGGCTCCGGCGACCGCCGGCGGCACCCCGGCCTTGAGCAGGTAGCGAGTGTTGAGCGCGATGTTGCCGATGGCGGACGGGGCCACCAACCCGCTGAACGCCACGGCGAGCTGGGTCATGTAGGTGCGGATGTACTTCAGCCGCATCGGCACCGAGCCGGTGATGACGAACGATGCGCCGGCGAAGCTGAGCACCGCGAAGACGAGCGAGCCGATCGCCCACGGGACCTCAGCACTGGTCAGCACCGTGCCGAAGTCCACTTGGGCGAGCTGGGTGAGCAGGATGTATGCCGCGAAGCCGCCCCCGATGACGGTAAGGACGCCCTTGGCGGTCACCCTTCGCAGCTCGATGGTGCGGGGCTCGGCGGCGCTGCTGTCCAGTGCCATCACTTGTTCCCGCAGCTGAGCGAGCAGGCCCTTCTTCTTCTTGAGGGCCTTGCGAACCGGCCGGCCGAGCGCCAAGGGCTGCAGCAGTGGGAGCGTCCTTGACAGCCGCTCGGTGCCGACGACCGACGTGACGGCGGCGAGGGCTCGTTCGGGCCCCATGAAGAGGGCGAGCAACGTCGTCGTCTGCGCGGCGTCGGCCCGACGGGTGATGTCCTCGGCGCCGATGTCGCCGTCGCCGGTGCTGCGCACTCCTGCCGTGCCGTCGGGCAGGAGCACGACCGAGTCCTGATTGAGCCCTCGGAAAACCACCCGGTGGTCCTGCAGCCGAGCCACCATGCGCACGATGGCCCGAGCCTGCTCGTCCGTGAGGTTCTCGCCGATCTCACGCAATGGCGTGCCCCCGACGTGCGTGAGCGCGATCGCGCACGAGCCGCTCACGTCGGCCACGGCCACCGGGTAGGGGGCGACGACTCCGGCCCAGCGAAGCGTCAGGGCCGTAAGGCTGCGGTGCTCGACGGCCGCCCGGACGGTCAGCGGGGGAACCCGCGCGGTCGCCCCCCGCATGCGGAGCCGATGGAGCAGGCGCCGCCCGGAGGCGAGCCCGAACGTGTCCCGGTCCAGGACCTGCACGTCGTAGATCTCGCCGTCCGTCGACTGGCCTTCGTAGTGTCGTTCGCCTTCCGCGTCGTCGTCGACCAGTTCGAGGCGGGCCAGCGGCGCTCCGGCGAGGACCAGCTCTCGGGCGATGTCGGCGCCGCTGGGCCGCGTGGACGCCGCGCCGAACGCGAACCGCACCCCGTGCCCGATGATCGCGCCGAGCAGGAAGCTGCACAGCAGCGCAAGGGCGGTGTTGGTGCCGGCGAGGAACGCCGTGATCGTCATCGATGCCAGCACGACGAACGCCAGTGGCGCCAGCCAGCGCCGTCCGGTGATGTTGGCGACGATGACGAAGGCGACCAGGGAGGCGATGACGATGTCAAGCGGAGACGTGTGGCCGAGATCGCGGATGGGCCGGGTCAGGACGGCAAAGACTCGGGTGAACTGGTTGTCCAGGATGAGCAGCTTGAGGATCTGGGCGATCGCGGCGGCCAGCATTGCGGCGACCAACGAATGGACGAGCTGCCAGCCCCGCCCCCTGACGAGCAGGTCGATCCCGATGGCGACGGGGGCTATCAGGACCCCGATAGCGCCGGCCCACGAGAACAGCGTCAGCAGCAGTCGAGGCAGCCCTTCCACGGCCTGGCTGAGGTCGGTCTCCACCGCGCCCGTCGTGTTGACCGCGACATCGCCCAGGGCGATGGCAATGACCGCAATGACGACCATCAGCAAGGTGAGGTAGATGTCGGAGGGCCGCCGGACGCGGTCGGGCATGCGCGGCTCGATGACTTCGACCGAGCGCGGCACTGTCTGCACGCGCTCATAGTGCCTCAAGACCGGCCCCGCGCCCACCATGGCGCGGCGGTTACCCGGTGGTATGCCGGTCCGCCACAGTCAGTGCCTCGTCGAGAATGGCGAGCCCCTCGCGGATTTCCTCGGGACGGGAGGTGCACGGGGGCACCACGTGGGTGCGGTTGAAGTGGACGAATGGCCACAAGCCGCGCTGCTTGCACGCCGCCGCGAACTCGAGCATCGGCGCGGCGGCGGGTCCGCTCGCGTTGAACGGGACCAGCGGCTCACGGGTATGCCGGTCACGCACCAGCTCGACGGCCCACATCGCAGCCAGGCCACGAACCTCACCGACGCACGGATGGCGCTGCGCCAGCTCGCGAAGCCCGGGCCCGATGACCTCGTCGCCGAGCCGGCGGGCGTGCTCCAGAACGCCCTCGTCCTCGAAGATCCGGATGGACGCGACCGCGCTCGCACACGCGAGCGGATGGCCCTGGTAGGTCAGGCCGCCCGGGTACGGGCGTTCGCGGAACGTCTCGGCGATCTCCCTCGAGACGACGACACCACCGAGTGGCACATAGCCGGAGTTCACCCCCTTGGCGAAGGTGATGAGGTCCGGTGCGACACCCCAGCGGTCCACGGCATACCACTGGCCGCAGCGGCCGAAGCCGCACATGACCTCGTCGGCGATCATCACCAGGCCGAACTCGTCGCAGATCGCGCGCACGCCGGGGAGGTAGCCGTCCGGCGGCACGAGCACGCCGTTGGTGCCGACCACCGGCTCGAGGATCACGGCGGCGACGGTCGAGGGCCCCTCGACGATGACGGTGTCGCGCAGGTGGGCCAGGGCCCGCTCGCACTCCTGCTCCTGGGTGTTCGAGTGGAACGGCGAGCGGTAGAGATGGGGGCCCCACATGTGAACGACACCCGGTATGCCGGGCTCGCTCGCCCAGCGCCGGGGCTCGCCCGTCATGGTCAGGGCGCCGGCCGTGGCGCCGTGGTAGCTGCGGTAGGTGGCAATGACCTTGTGCCGGCCGGTGTGCAGCCGGGCCATGCGCAGGGCGTTCTCGTTGGCCTCCGCCCCGCCGTTGGTGAAGAAGACCATGTCGAGGCCGTCGGGGGCCTTGCCGGCGATGAGGCGGGCCGCCTCGGAGCGCACGTCGACGGCATACCCCGGGGCAACTGTCGTCAGCCGCGCGGCCTGCTCCTGGATCGCCGCGACCAGACGCGGGTGGTTGTAGCCGATGTTGACGTTGACCAGCTGGGAAGCGAAGTCCAGGTAACCCCGCCCGTCATAGTCCCAGAAGCGCGAGCCCTCCGCGCGGGCGATCGGCAGCGGGTCGATGAGCCCCTGGGCCGACCACGAGTGGAATACGTGCGCCCGGTCGTGGGCGCGCACCGAGGCCTCGTCGGTGGGCACGGCGAACGTCGTCGGGGCGCTGGGGTCGCTCACCGGGACCTCGTCTGGGGAAAGCCCAGGTCGACCCGCGAGGTGGCCGGGTCGGGCCAGCGGCTCGTGACCACCTTCCCGCGCGTATAGAAAGAGATGCCTTCCTGGCCGTACATGTGCAGGTCGCCGAAGAGCGAGTCCTTCCAGCCGCCGAAGGAGTACGACGCGACCGGCACCGGAATCGGCACGTTGATCCCCACCATGCCGACCTCGACGTCCACCTCGAACTGGCGAGCTGCTCCGCCGTCACGGGTGAACACAGCGACCCCGTTGGCGTAGGGGTTGGCGTTGACCAGCTCGAGGGCCGCCGCGTAGGTCGGCACGCGCACGACCGACAGCACGGGACCGAAGATCTCGTCGGTGTAGACGCTCATCTGTGGCCGGACGTGGTCGACCAGGGTTGTTCCCAGGAAGAAGCCTTGGGACGGCAGCTCGGCGGCTCGCCCGTCGACGACGACACGTGCGCCTTCCCGGGTGGCCGCCTCGACGTAGCCGGCCACCCGGTCGCGATGTTCGGCGGTGATGAGCGGACCCATGTCCATCCCGTCGGCCGCGCCGTCGCCTATCCGCAGTGCCGGAAGGCGCCTGGCAAGCGCGTCGACGAGGGCGTCGCCGACGTGGCCCACCGCGACAGCGACGGACACCGCCATGCATCGCTCTCCCGCCGACCCGTATGCCGCGCTGACGATGGCGTCCGCGGCCAGGTCGAGGTCGGCGTCAGGCAGCACGACCGCGTGGTTCTTTGCACCGCCGAGGGCCTGGACCCGTTTGTGATTGGCTGTGCCGCGTTCGTAGATGTGCCGGGCGACGGGAGTCGAGCCCACGAAGCTGACGGCCGCGATGTCGGGGTGGTCGAGCAGCGCGTCGACCGCCTCCCGGTCGCCGTGCAGCACCGTGAACACGCCGTCAGGCAGACCAGCCTGCTGCCACAGCCGGGCCAGGTATAGCGACCCCGAGGGGTCTTTCTCACTGGGCTTGAGCACAAATGCGTTTCCGCAGGCGATCGCGTTGGCGCACATCCACAACGGCACCATCGCCGGGAAGTTGAACGGCGTAATGCCGGCGACGACCCCGAGCGGCTGCCGGCTCGAGTGCACGTCGACACCGTCCGCAACCGCCTCAGAGTGCCCGCCCTGGAGCAGGTGCGGCACTGCGGTCGCGAACTCGACGTTCTCCAGGCCCCTGGACACCTCGCCGAGGGCGTCGGCTCGCACCTTGCCGTGCTCGGCGGTGAGGATGCCGGCCAGCTCGACAGCGTTGTGCTGCAGCAGTTCTCGGAAGGCGAACAGGATTGCGGCCCGGCGCGAGAGTGAGGACGTGCGCCAAGTCGACGCGGCCGCCCTGGCGCTGGCGACGGCTGTGTCGACGTCGTCGGCTCCGGCGAGGTCGACGGCGCCGGTCTGCTCGCCGGTGGCCGGGTTGAAGACCGGTCCGGAGCGACCGGATGTCCCCTTGTGCTCCTGCCCATCGATCCAGTGCGGGATGCGCGTGACCATGAGGGCGAGCGTAGCCATCGGGCCTTTCAACGGCGCAGTTGTCCGGCATCAGTCGGAGGTAACCGAACGAACGTTGGAGGTAAAACCGAGGGTTGGAGGTAAAACCGAGCGCTCTTCCGCACCTCTACACCTCCATCGAATGCCTGGTCGGAGGTAAAACTGAGCGGTGGAGGTGGGAACGTGCGTTCTAGCGCTCGGCTATACCTCCATGACGCCGGTGGCGCAACGCACATCGCCCTCAGGGCGTAGACGCCCGCTTGCGGCCGCGCCACCACTGCCACCCGGCGGTGACGACGAGCGCGCCTGCCAGCGAGCCGAGGATCCCGCTCGGGCGCAAGGCCAGCCCGTCACCAGCGACCAGGCTGAGCAACAGCCCTCCGACGAACGAGCCGATCAGTCCGGACGCGAAGGCCATCGGCCAGTTGACGCGTCCGCCGGCACGTCCCAGGATCAGCTGGGCACCGGCACCGATCAACATGCCGAACAGGATGATGCCGATGATGAGCATGCGCCGAGCATACGGCTGCCCTAGCGGCGCCACCGGATCGGCAGCCGCTTGACCCCGCGCTGGAAGTTCGACTGCAACCACACCGGTTCGCCCGCCGCCTCGATCCACTCGGTCCGCCCGAGGACCTCGGTGAACATCGCCTGCATCATGGCGCGAGCGAGGAACGCCCCGAGACAGAAGTGCGGGCCGGCGCCGAAGGCCAGATGGTCACGGGCGTTCACTCGACGGATGTCGAACGTGTCCGGGTCGTCGAACACCAACGGGTCCCGGTTCGCCGACGCGAACGAGACGACGACCTTGTCCCCACGGTGCAGCTCCACGTCGCCCAGGTGCACGGGCCCGGTCGCCGTCCGCCGGAAGGTCATCACCGGCGTCCACCACCGCAGCATCTCCTCGACGGCGTTGGGCACGAGCGAGGGGTTCTCGCGTAGCGCGTGCTGGGCCTCTGGGTTCTGCAGCAGCCCCACCATTCCCCCGGGTATGCCGTTGCGCGTGGTCTCGTTGCCCGCGACCGAGAACAGCCAGAACAGGTTCTCGAACTCCTCGACCGACACCGGGCCGCCGGAGTCGTCGCGCTGTGCCATGAGGATCGACATGACGTCGTCGCCGGGATGCTCACGGCGCAGGTTCCCGAGCGCATGCGCGTAGCCATACAAGTCCGGCATACCCTCCCGGGAGCGGGGGTCGGGCATCAGCCCGTCCGCTCCCGGCTCTGGGCGCAGCGCGACTGCCGCGCGGGCCAGCTCGCTTCCGGTCGCGGGGTCGAAGGACCTGCTCACCCGGTAGTCGGGGTCCAGCCAGCCGATGACCCGGTTGGCCCAGTCGAACATCAGCCACCTGTCGGACGGCGGCACACCCATGACGTCTGCGACGGTGAGCAGGGGCAGGTCGGCGCTGACGTCGTTCGCGAAGTCGCACTCCCCTGACGAGGCATCGCCCAGCATCCGGTCGACAATGCCGCGGACGTGCTCGTCGATGCCGCGCTCGAGCTTGGCGATGGCCCGAGGCGTGAACGAGCGGGCCAGCAGTCGCCGCAGCCGGGAGTGCTCCGGGGGGTCCATGTTGAGCATCATCTGGCGCACGTACGCCAGGTCCTGCGGGCAGCGCGGGTCGCGGACCTGGGTGCCACCGAGCGCCGACGAGAACGTCGACGAGTCGTGCAGGACCCGGCCGACATCGCCGTGGCGCAGCACCAGCCAGTACCCCGTGCCCAGCGGCCATCCCGCCAGGGCTGGTTCCAGGACCGGCACGACCGCGTGCCTGTCCCGCAGCGCCGCGAGCGCGGCATACGGGACCTCACGCGGGTAGGTCGACGGGTCGTGGACGATGCGCGTCCACTCCCGTTCCTGCTCGGTGAGCAGCCGGTATGCCGTCTCGACGCGCTCGGCGCAGGTCATCGACGCAGCCGGTGTCAGTCGGCCAGGAACCGCTCGATCGACGTGGCGAGCGCCACCGGCGTCTCGTAGCCCGAGTAGTGCCCGGCATTGGGCATGACCTCGATGGTGCAGTTGGGGAAGTTCGCCTCCCAGTTCGGGCGAGCGAAGCCCTCGCCGACGCCGGGGTCGTGCTCGCCGACGATGACGTGCATCGGGGTGGAGTTGCCCTTGACCTCGTCGAGGAAGTCGGGCTCGGCGAAGCCGATGAGCGCACCGGTGTACGCCTCGACGGTGGAGTTCGCGTACGAGCCGTCGACGACCCGGTTGATCCAGGTTGGGGTCAGCCGGTTGCCGGTGGTGAAGTCCACGATCGCGTACCTGTTGTCACGGCTTGCCGGAGCACCGTAGAACAACGCCCGGCCGGACTCG